>JALHUP010000296.1 GCA_022866585.1 Candidatus Zixiibacteriota bacterium
GGAGCAGTTCTGCCACCCCATTTAACGGTTATCCCTTGAGCCGCCCACAAAAGCTGGGAGATCTCTTCTATGCTCAAAGAATCTTCTTCATAATCTCTCACCGATCTCCGTTTGGAAAGGGCTTCTTCCACACTGGTCTTGCTTGACAATTTGGGTTCGGGAAGTTTGAAAGATTCTGATGTCTTCATTTTCTCTCCTCCTGTGGTGAGCGAAGTCGAACCATTTGATAGGTCTTTCTCCTCCGCAGAAATCTGTCCGACATTTTTAAGAAACAAAAAAATTACGCATACCGCAAAAAAAATAGCAAGAGAGAAAATAACCAATTTGGTGTTCTTTTTCATCTTAAGCTCCTTTTAAAAGTTTACAGTAATCGAAAAAGTTTCTTAGTTGTCAAGATATGGCGAAAGATCGAGCAGGTCAAGCATTTTTGAAAAATGATTTCCTTTGAACTTGCTAAGACAATCTAAAAACGTTAGATTGTGGCAATGAAGAAGCTTGAATTAGATGATATAATTAAGCTTTTAAAGGAGTGAGCGCAAAATGTTAGCCATGATCTTGAATGAACCAGAACCGATAAAGAACAATCCTCTTAAGTTAGTAGACATCGAAACTCCCAAACCGGGTCCTTACGAAATTCTGGTGCGGGTGCAAGTATGTGGAATCTGCCACACCGACCTGCATACCGTGGAGGGAGAGCTTGGTCTCCCCAAAAAGCCGGTCATCCCGGGACATCAGGTGGTAGGAGTGGTCGAAAAATTGGGGCAGGGTGCCAGCAGATTCAAAGAGGGGGATCGGGTCGGCATGGCTTGGCTCTATTTCACATGTGGAAAATGCTCTTATTGCCTACAGGGCAAAGAGAATCTCTGTGAAAATGCTTTGTTCACCGGGTATCATGTGGATGGTGGCTATGCCCAATATACGGTTATTCATGAGAACTTTGCCTATCCGGTTCCAGATAGATTTTCTGCAGAAGAATCCGCTCCCTTGCTATGTGCGGGGATCATAGGGTATCGGGCATTACGCTTGAGTGAGGTAAAGCCCGGACAAAGACTGGGCTTATATGGATTCGGGGCTTCAGCTCATGTTGCCATCCAGGTTGCAGTTCATTGGGGTTGTAAGGTGTATGTCTTTTCCCGTAGCAAAAAGCACCAGAAATTGGGGGAAGATTTAGGAGCGGTGTGGACCGGAAAATCGAGCCAGACTCCACCTGAGAAGCTGGACAGTGCTATAATTTTCGCACCAGCCGGAGAAATAGTTTTGGATGCCTTAAAAGCTTTGAACAAAGGGGGCACGCTGGCTTTAGCCGGAATCTATATGACTCCCATACCTCAGATGGATTATACGGAACATCTTTATTACGAGAGAACGGTTCGAAGTGTCACCGCCAGCACCAGAAAAGACGGAGAGGAACTGCTCCGCATTGCCGCAGAAATTCCTATTCGGACCCAAACTACCTCATTCCCTTTAGAGGAAGCAAATAAAGCTCTTCAGTTACTCAAACATGGACAGATCAATGGAGCCGGAGTTCTAAGGATACCACCGGCGTAAAAACTGCGGTTGTGTCAGGACTGAAGAGGCTGTGTCGCAACCCTTAAAAACGCACAATTGTCATTCTGAGCGAAGCGAAGAATCTAATAGTTTCAATAAGTTAGAAAATCGAGATTCTTCGGCTAACGCCTCAGAATGACATTATGACACAACCTCTGAAGTCCTGAGACAACACAAAAAAATTGCGGATACTTCTTAAGTCAAAACCCATCCTGCGGTCACCACATAGAGCAGGATGCTCACTTTACTTCACCAAAATCATTCTTTTGATTTCACAATAGTCTGCTATTTTTAATTGGTAAAAATAAATCCCGCTTGCCACCGGATTACCATCTTCATCTTTTCCATCCCAAATTGTCTCATACCTTCCCACTTCTTTTGGCTCATCCACCAAAGTCCTCACCTTCTGCCCCAGAATATTATATATAGTTAGGGTAGTGTGGACGCGACTATGAACCGTGAACCGTGAACCACCCACCGCCTTTTCCCGGGTGGTGTGGTTGGGTTCTCCAAACTCCAAACTCCCAACTCTAAACTGTATTGTGGTGGTGGGGTTAAAGGGATTGGGATAGTTTTGATACAGGTGATAGGTTTCAGGTGAAAGGTTGAAGGTATCTACCCCTTCATCCACGTCAGTGGTGCCCAGAAAATTTATCTCGAAGGTATCTGAATCCAATGGAGTAAAGCAATATTGAAATGCTCCGGGATCTCGGAAAACGCAGTAATCTCCCACGGGCAAGCCTACGAACTGATAATTTCCTAATGAATCAGTAAAGGTAGTATCATTGCGATCTCCAGACAAATAGACTAAAGCGTCAGAAAGAGGATTATTCTGGTTGCCGGTTACTCTTCCTCTGATGCTATTCAGAGTAAGATTCTTGTAAAAGTGAACTCCCCCGAGAGCCTCCCCTACAAATAAGTCCGGGTCACCATCTGAGTCCACGTCCCAAAGAAACGGTGCGCTCCGCTCGCCGACGTCGATTGAATCATAATAATCGGAAATGAAAACAAAAGAATCGGCTTGGGGGGTGCCGACATTTCGATAGAAAAATATTTTCCCTTCTCCGTTGCCTACCAGGAGGTCGAAATCACCATCTAAATCCAAATCCGCAAAGGTGGGCACACTATACATGCCCACGTCGATAAAATCGTATTTGTTGGGAATTGGGGTCCAGGAGGGTTCTTGAGGGGTGCCGTCGTTTCGATAGAAAAAAATCCTTCCATAAGTTTCTCCGATGAAAAGATCGAAATCGGAATCGGCATCTATGTCCACAAAAGCAGGAGAGGAGTATCCACCAACGTCAATGGATTGGTAATTATCCGAAACCAGAATCCATGAGGGTGAATGAGATGAACCGATATTTCGATAAAATTCTATTCGACCGTCATCTTTCCCCACGAAAAGGTCTAAATCACCATCCCGATCAATGTCTGCAAAAGCGGGCCGGGAAAAGTCTTGGGCTTCAATAGCATAATAATTTTCTGTGACCAAAGTCCAGGAGGGAATAGGCCAAGTCGCCTCATTGCGATAAAAATTGATATTCCCCAGATTTCCTCCTATGAAAAGGTCTAAATCGCCGTCATCATCTATATCCGCTAAAGCTGGCTTGGTGTAACTTCCTAGATCCATGAAGTTATAATTCTTCGTGACAAAGCTCCAATCAGGAAGCCAGGGGGTGCCGTCGTTTCTGTAAAAATAGATTCTCCCCTCCTCTTGCCCGATGAATAGATCAAGATCAGAATCATTATCTATATCCACAAAAGCGGGAAAGCTGTGTCGCCCCAC
>JALHUP010000297.1 GCA_022866585.1 Candidatus Zixiibacteriota bacterium
ACCTCTTCTTTTCCCTTGTCGGAGAAGGTTAGGGGTGGGAAGTATATAAACTCACTTCTTACTTTTGTATTATTGAGTTTAGTATAAGTAAGTGACATATCGAGGTCGTCTCATGTCATTGCCAGCGACCGTCCCGCAGAGCGGGATCCGCCTCTGGCGGAAAGGGAGCGTGGTCCCGCCATTAGCGGGACTTCGGCTACGCCTCGCAATGACACCTATCACTCCGTTTTGCGAAATTCAATAATAGAGTGCTTTTGCAAAATTGTTTTTTCTGCGGGGCTGGGAGCCCTTCAGGGTGAATCCCTTCAGGATGAACCCCGCCTACGCGATCTTTGAGAACCCTATCATTTCAAGAAATGATCTTCGATGAATTCGATCAGCGAATCGGTCTGATTGAATGAAAAATAGGGAATCCCTAAAGACGCATCAGTATCTCCTACCACTGCAATTAAATTATCTTCTGGCGAACAGAGCAGTCCTTTGTGCTTTTTAGAATCAATTACCTCAATTTTGGGGAAGGCGGAATTTTTGAATCCTTCGCCAATCACCAGATCGTAGTCAGCAAAAACGAAATCCAAAAGCTGTTCAAAATTCTTGCTTCTTAATGTCCTGGAGAATAAAGCAATCTTCGTGGGCGAAAGGATCAAGGTAGATTCTGCTCCGGCTTGAGCATGTCTATGGGAATCCTTTCCGGGCGTGTCAAATTCATGATCCTGGGTGGTATATTTTATGCTCCCGATCTTGTAACCTTTGTTTTTTAGACCTGTGATCAGCTTTTCAATCAGAGTGGTCTTTCCAACTTTCTTTTTCCCCACCACTAACAGGATTTTCATAATAGAAGAAAAATCACTCCTTTATATTGCGCTCTCCCCCGAGGGGAGAGGGGACTTAAAATTCATCCACTCATTTTCAAGAGAGAATCTTTTTAGAGAAACGTTTGTAACGATATACCTGATCCTTTTATCTCCCAATTAAAAGTCCAGAAGGTTTAGAAATTGCCCAGCCTTATTAGGATAGTTCAATCTCGATTTTCTCAGGTTTTTCTTCAAGCCTCAAAGATGAAATCATCGCCCAGATAGTGTTGCCCAATATGTGCGTGGCGAAGGGATTAAGCGTAACATCTTTCCCATTCACTTTGATCTTTAGGGATCGAGCCTTCTCTTTTCTATCATTTACCATCTTTTGTTCCCCATTCGCGTTTTCACCTCACACCCCCGTCCCCCTCTCCACGGAGAGACTGTGTCATAATTCGGTTTTTTGTAGCCGCAGACTTTAGTCTGCGAAAACCGTTTGTTGAATTCCAACAGCTTACGCAATCTAAGGATTGCGGCTACAACCTCAAAACACAATTATGACACAGTCTCAAAGTAGAGAGGAAGAGATGGAAGTAAGGTTTGTCTTCCTAACCATCACCCTTTAACCATTGCAAAAAATAGGCAAATCAAAAGAGGGGGAACTCCTTCCCCCTCTTCAGAACAGGGATTGGGGTCTTGACTTTAGGAGATAGATTCACTTCGCTCACTACAAGTCAGAAGCGATATGCGAAAACCCCCAAAAGCCAGAAGCCTAATGAAACCAAAAGGAGTCCCCGGCCGTATGCTTTCTCTCCGATCTCTTGCCATCTGGTTAACGCAGGCGCTATTTTCCTTCCCAGACTGACTCCAATTATGATGCCCAAGAAGCTCAAAATCGCCGCATAGCTTCCTTCAGTGAAGACCCACTTTGCCAGCCCTGAAAGTCCTCTTTCGGTCCAGTAGGGATTGACAAATACATAGGCTTGAGAAAGTGAAAAGACCGTGTAGTTAACGTAGCTTGCTACAAACCCAATCAATCCCAAATGAATCGGACGTGCGAGCCAATCTCTCTTCTCAGACAAGGAGAATGCCAGGTCAAATACCGCTGCCTGCGCCACCACGGCAAAGATCTGACAGAAAAAGACCTGGGAAAGACCTAAGAATTTAAATCCCGCCGCTATCACTCCTATCGCTAAGGTGGAACCAGGCTTCCGAATAACCATTCTGGCCGTGGCCAAGATCAATATTCCGATTAGAGCCAGGATGGGAGAGCTCGAATGGAAACCGACTTTTCGCATAATGTCAATCCCCAGAGCTTCCAGACCTCCCCAGATGGAGCCGAAAAGGATGATGCTTAAAACCAATTTCTTCTTCTCTGTCATATATCACTCCTCCGTTTAAAAGGCGATCTGCACCTGAGCTTGCACCAGGTCGTTGTCAATTTCCTTCGCCTGCTCCATTTTGTGGAGATAGTTCAAGTAGAACAGGACATTGATTCCATCAAGGTAGTAGTTCACTCCACCGGTAATGGCCGAGTTCCCATCCTTATCTACGTCGGTATTTGGGTCGTATGCCTCGTAACGTGCCAAAAATTCGACCTGCTGGACCGGCTGAACGCCTACATGTGCAAAATAAGCCTGTGATTTCCTGGTACACTTTTCATCCACGCTCGGTCCAGTAAGATACTCATCCTCAGCCATTAAAAACTCTCCCCTGAAGCGGATCGCCAACTGCTCCTTATTGTAGTCGACGATAGCAAATCCACCAAATCGGTTGAGCTTGAAGCTCTTCTCGTCTGGATTTAGGACAACATGGGAAATGGTATCTTGATAAGTGGTCGGGGGCTTAGCCTTACCCAGCCAGCCATAACCACCAAAACGAATCTTTGCCTGATCCAGAGGAGGTTTAATATCTGCCCGAACCAAGAAATCCTTTGCATCGTTATTATCCGTAGTGTTGTTGGTAACATCACCCCCATTGAATACTCCCAGGTTAAAATCAACATACTGGGTAGTGGTGGTGGTCTGTAAGCCAACCTGGCGCCAAACGGCGAATTTTTGCGTGGTAATCGGATAGTTGATTAACTCCAACTTAGAGGTGGCGTAAGGCATGTAAATGGTGAAATTAGGCAAAAATCGTCCGACTGCAATCTCAGTCTTCTGGATGTAGAAAAACTGCGCTTTGTAATCCAAAATGGCAGGGCTACCCACCATTTCAGCCTGAACGAAATACTTCACCTTGTCCGGAATAATGGTTCCGGAAAAGAGGAAGCGCGCCCGATTCATGGTGAAAGCATCAATCCCTTGCTTATCTTCCATGTTATAAGTAAATCCAGCCTGAAGAATACCTCCTATTTTTAGGGTTCCTTTTCCTACCGTAATCCCCGCTTCTTCGGCAACAACTGAGTTTGAAATCAATGAAGAAAACAAAACAGCACCTATAACTACCAATAGGATCACCTTTTTCATTTTTCTTATTCCCTCCTCCTCTTTAGGATTTAACTTCATTTTTTTCTTTCACTTCTCTTATTTTTGCTAAGACCATTCCCACTAAAGCGGCGGTAAGGGTCAAGGTGCCAAAGGGTTTTAAAAGTTCGTTGAACAAACCCAAATCTTCGGAAACCTTGGGATTTTTGGGAAGATCAGGATAATAATCCAAAGCCTCGGGGAGCACGAAGATCTTCTTGGTTCCGGTGCTTAATTCTTTTTCACCGTAGATCACCGGATGTCTCCCCTTCATCTTTAACCTTTCCACAGCCTTGTGAGCCATTTCCAGGATTTGGTCCCGATCCCCAAAGACCAAGCAGTTGGTGGGACACACCTTCGCACAAGCTGGCGTTAAACCGTTCCCCAGTCGATCGAAGCAGAAGGTGCATTTGGTCGACTTTTCCGCTTGGGTGTCAATCACGGGAATTGTGAAAGGACAATATTCCCGGCAGGCTCCACAGCCTATGCAGAGTTCCCGATTCACATGTATTGCCCCGGTGTTCTCATCCCGGGTCATGGCTTTCACTGGCGTTACCGGGCAAGCTTTGACGCAAGCTGGGTCAACGCACTGCATGCAGCGGTGTGATCGGAAAAGCCATCGTAATTTGTTCTGCTCTTCCACCTCATAAAATTTTATTAGGTTGTAAGTGCTGGGAGAAAGCCCAATTGGATTCTGGTAGCCGCCCGCGGCCGCAAAGAAGGTGGTCTTTTCGCCCGGAAGCTCGTTCCATTGTTTGCAAGCCACCTGACAGGCCCGGCAGGCTATACATTTCTCCATATCCAGAAGGATTGCTTTTTCTGCCATTCTATCCCACCTCCTTTACAACGTCGCAGAGGAACGCTTTATATTCAGGAATGTTGGTGTTAGCATCCCCCACATGGGGAGTCAAGCTGTTAGCACTATCTCCCTTCGCCAATCCCTTAAAACCGAAATGCCAGGGGAGACCGATCTGTTCATACGCCTTTCCATTCAGTTTGAATGGTTTGAACCGGTTGGTCACCACCGCATAAGCAACTATATGTCCCCGCGCAGTCGATACCCGCACCTTGTCCCCATGTTTGACCCCTTTGGCTTTAGCCAAAGAGTTGCTCATCTCCACGAACATGTCCGGCATAAGCTCCACCAGCCAGGGATTGTTTCTGGTCATCTGGCCCGCCTGCCAGTGCTCGGTGACCCGATAAGTGGTAGCGATAATAGGGAACTTATCCGGCGTTCCCACCATGTTCATTTCTCCAGCCCAGATCTTAATGGTAGGATTGTTCTGCTGAGAGGACATGAGATTCTTCACCGGGCTCTCCAGAGGTTCGTAGTGCTCGGGGAAAGGACCATCTGCGAGGCCGAAACCGAAGAGACGGGCATGCCCTTCAGTCCTCATGATGAATGAATACGCCGCTCCCGGAGGTGCGGCTCCGTCCGGCACATCGCCGGTCCACTTCTTCTCTTCAGCATTCCATTTAATCACCCACTTTTGGGGAGCATACGGATTACCTTGAAGATCGCAGGAAGCTCGATTGTAAATTATTCTTCGGTTAACGGGCCAACACCAGGACCATTTGGGAAAAAGTCCGATATTATTGGGTGCATCGGTCAAATCCCGGCGAGCCGCCATGTTACCATCTTCGGTGTAACTGGCACAGAATATCCAGTTGCCTGAAGAGGTGGTCCCATCATCTTTTAAGTCAGCAAACTTAGCCATCAGCTTACCGGTGGCAAGGTCATATCCGTTGATCTCCTTAGCCACCATATGGACATCCGGCTCCTCACCTGTTCCGTAGTTCCATGCCAGACTCAAAATAGGATCAGGGAAGACACCTGCATCAGCCGCATAGAGCTTCTTTACCTCCTGGTAAATCCGATCGAGAATCCACAAGTCAGATTTTGCATCTCCCGGAGGATGAACCGCGGCATATCTCCATTGCATCCAGCGACCGCTGTTGGTGATGCTCCCCTCTTTCTCCATGGAGGCGGCGGCTGGTAACATGAAAACTTCTGTTTTTATCTTCTTGGGATCAACCTCGGGATCAGTCCAGAAACCTGCAGTTTCGGTCTCCCATAGATCTGCTGCCACCAGCCAGTCCAGCTTTTGAAGCGCCTTCCTCTCCTTATTTACGTTGGGTCCCCCCACTGCTGGATTCTGACCCATGGCAATCAGACCCTTTATCTTCCCGTCATACATGGCTTCAAACATGGCTATGTGGTCGCAATTGGCACTTAACTTCGGAAGGTTTTGATAACAGAACTCATTCTCCTTCTGGGCATTATCTCCCCAGTAGGCTTTAAGTAAGCTGACCATGTATTTGGGAGTATTCTGCCACCAATTGACGCTCTTGGGGTCATTGAACTTGGGTGTAGTCGCTTCCAGATACTGAGCCAGAGTCTGGTTTTCCACTCTCGGGGTTTTAAGATAGCCGGTGAGAAGATGAAACAAAAGTCCATAATCTGTGGACCCCTGCACATTAGATTCCCCTCTCATCGCATTTATTCCACCTCCAGCCATTCCCACATTTCCCAAAAGGAGCTGAAGCATAGAGTAGATACGAACGTTCTGCGTCCCCACCGTATGCTGAGTGGTACCCATCGCATACAATATGGTTCCAGATTTGTCCTTAGCTCCAGTGGCTCCATACGTCTTGGCGACTTCTACGATCAGCTCGGGAGGACAACCAGTAACGTTAGAAACCTTCTCCAGAGTATAGCGAGAAAGGTGCTTCCTCAGAAGCTGGAACACACATTGGGAATCCGAAAGAGTGGGGTCCTTTTTGGGAATACCATTTTCATCCAGCTGATATTTCCAGGTGTCCTTGGCATACATTCTTTTGGTGGGGTCATAGCCGGTGAAAAGACCGTCGTTAAATCCAAAAGTCGGATCCACCAGATAGCTGGCTGTGGTGTGATCGACCAGATATTCCTTGTTATAGAGATTGTTCTCTATGAGGTAGCACATCACCCCGTTGATGAAAGCGATATCCGTTCCGGGTCTTATCGGTGCGTAAATGTCTGCTCGGGAGGACGTGCGGGTGAAGCGAGGATCGACGCTGATCAGCTTGGCACCGTTTTCCATCGCTTTGGTAACCCATCTAAAGGAGATGGGATGGTTTTCCGCCGCATTGGAACCGATGATCAGGACGCAATCAGCATTCTTGATATCGATCCAGTGATTGGTCATAGCCCCTCTGCCATAAGATTCCGCCAGACCGGCGACAGTGGCAGAGTGTCATATACGCGCCTGATTTTCTAAGTAGACTATGCCTAAGGCGCGAGCCAGCTTGGACCAGAGGTAGCACTCCTCGTTATCCAGCGCGGCTCCGCCTAAGCCACCAATGCCTTCGGTGCGATTAACCACCTTTCCATCTTTATCATTTGCTAACCAGTTCTCGTCTCTGGTTTTCTTTATCCTCTTGGCGATCTCTGGCAATGCCCAATCCCAGGTTTTCTCCTCCCACTTGTCGCTGTTGGGAGCACGATACAGAACTTTAGTCATCCTTTTGTCATTATTCGCCACCTGGATCAAAGCGGCACCCTTGGAACAGAGTGAACCCTGATTGATAGGATGATCCGGGTCACCCTCGATGTTTATTATTTTTCCATCGCTGACCGAAACGATCTGCCCGCATCCTACCCCGCAATAGGGGCAGATGGTGGTGCTTTCCTTGGCGTATTGGGTTTTTAGACCTTCTGCATACGCTTTAGAAGTCCGCAGATGCACCCCGAAAGTGCCTAAAACCGCTCCGCCTGTAGCCCCTCCAGAGATTTTTAAAAAACCTCTTCTTGAGATTTTCATATACTTTGTTCACCTCCTTTTTGATTTTGATATTTACTTTTTATCTTCTTTTTTCAATTCGACATCCGGTTCATAAATCTCGTTTAGCATAAACATGGATTGATTTATCTTATCTATTTCTTCCTTTGAAATTCCGGATCCTTTCTTGGTCGCCATTTTCTCGATGATTTTTTTCATCTCGGCAGAGTCTTTGGTCTGATGAGCTTTGACCACCTTGTCCAGGGAATGGCATTTACCGCACCTCTCCTGAAAGAGTCCCTTATGAGGATCCTCCATGGGCAGCAAGGTGAAGGTTGCCTCAATCTCATGGAGAGACGAATCGCTGATTTCTATCCCCGCCTTCTGGTGCATCTCCTTCATGATTTTTTCCATTCCTGTCCTGACTTCCTTCAAGGAATGGCAAATCGAGCATCTGGTCTGGAAAGCAGTGGGTTCTTCTTGTTTTGGA
>JALHUP010000298.1 GCA_022866585.1 Candidatus Zixiibacteriota bacterium
CTCTCAATTAATTATACGAAAGGCGTTTTATCTTCTTTGATCTTTTGTGACCAATTCACTCTTCTTTCTCTGGTTTAATTTTATTCGTTTCAACTTCCGCAGAAGTTCCGCGTAGGCAAGCCTTCATGGCTTGCCCTCCAAAGCGATGAACCCTCTGGTTCATGCCAAGGCATAAAACCTTGGCTACGCGCTTTGCAGGACGCACATTCATACAAATTTTTCCAAATAAAACTTCCCTTCCAAAAGTTTCCCATAAGTGAAATGCTTGAACCAATCCCCGATGTTTAAATATATTCCTCGTTGTGGTGAGTTTGGGGAACCATAAGTCAGGTTTTCTAAGGTAGGTATATGAGTATGGGCTAAAATCACCGCATCAAAGCCTTGTCTGATTTTTTCATAAGCAAAGCTTTTGTAGTCCTCTACATAGCTTGCTTCTCTCTTGTCCGCTTGGGCTCTGCTTTTTCCTGCCACAAATTTAGCCAGAGGATAACTTAAATCAGGAGGGAGTTGCTTATAAAGAAAGATGTTTACCCTACTTCTTAGTATCTTCTTTAAGATTCTGTATCCAAAATCTTTTTTAGCCAGTCCATCCCCGTGAGCTATGAAAATTTTCTTGTCTTGATGATTTACCTCTACTTCCTCTTTGAAAATCTTTATGCCCATCTGTCCGGTCAAAAAATCTCCTAACCAGAAATCATGATTACCCACCACATAACTTACTTTTATTCCCGAATCGACCACATTCCTCAATTGGCTTAAGATTTTGAAATGATCCTTAGGGATAAGATCATTATATTCGAACCAGAATTCAAACATATCCCCCAGTATATACAAAGACTCCCCATCCTCTTTTACTTTATCCAAAAAAGCCAAAAGCCTTTCTTCTTTTATCTTCTCTATCTCTTTTTCTTCTGCTCCCAGATGAGCATCAGAGATAAAATAAATTGGCTTGTGCATCTCTGTACTTTGCGTTGGTGAGGAGTACCCATACCCCCGACCAGTTTTGTGGCGGGGTAAGGTACCCCGCCACAACTCTCTTTAAATTATTTCGCTTTCTTAGCCAAAACCTCTTCTATTTTCATTTTAACAAACGGATGGGTTTCCTTTTTCTTTAACTTTCTAATAGCCCTGATTCCTTTTTTACCACCAATTTTCCCTAAAGCCTCGACAGTATAGGCTCTGGTGGTCCAATCCTTGCTCCCTAATTTTTTTAGAAGAGTGCTTGTAGCCCGTTTATTCTTTAGTTTGCCTAACGATTCTATCGCCAGGTGAACTGCAATTGTGTCGGTCTTGAGTTTATTCAATAGTTTAATCAAGGGTTTGACAGATGGTTTTCTTATCTCCACCAAAGCCGATGCCGAGGTCATGCGCACGCTGAAATGTGGATCGGATAAGCCACTAATCAGATTGGGGATTGCGCGTTTGTCCTTTAATTTTCCTAAAGCCACTGCCGCACTTTTCCTGACCACCTCCACTGAATCTTTTAAGCAAAAGGAGACATGGGTGAACGCAGTCGTATCTCCGATTTTACCTAAAGACTCACAGGCATAACCACGAGTATTGAAATCTTCTTTGTCCAGAATCTCAATTAAAGGGGGGACCGCTCTTTTGTCTTTTATATCTCCTAAGATGCGGGAGGAGAGTTTGACCACGTCTTTGTTACCGCTTTTCAGAGAGTCGATCAAAGGCATAACTGCAGGCTCACCGATTTTGCCCAATATTTCAATCAATGTCCACATCTCCCTGGCATCCTGGGTGCTCAATTTGTCCA
>JALHUP010000299.1 GCA_022866585.1 Candidatus Zixiibacteriota bacterium
CATTCGTTGGGTATGATACATAGTAGATCAAAAAAATAACCTTTTAAACGACTTTTTCAACAGTCCCTAAAGTCTGCGGCTACAAAAACCGAAATTCTGACACACCCTCAAAAGTGGAGAGGGGGACAGGGGGTGAGGTCTCAAAATTCAGCGGATTGAATCCGACTCATCCGTTTAATCCGTTCCATCCGTTGACCGATTTTCCACAAACCTTGTTCCCAAACTAATACAAGCGCAAGAAATAAGTTTACATACCCCTCACCCTAACCCTCTCCCACAAGGGGAGAGGAAATTTCATAAATTTCCCCCTCCCTTGATGGGAGGGGGTCAGGGGGAGGGTGATGGTGTCAATTTATTTAGTTCGTTTGCTATAACCATGCATTTTTTATTCTTTATATGATATTCATATTCATCTCTGAACTTCTGGATGGTGCTCATAATGGGAACCACGGCCGCATCCCCCATAGGGCAGACCGTTTTGCCAGCTATATTAGTGCATATATCCAGCAAAAGATCGATATCCTCTTCCCTTCCTTTCCCATTTTCAATCCTTTCCATAATCATTCTGATCCATCTTGTTCCCTCCCGGCAAGGGACGCATTTTCCGCACGATTCATGCTCATAAAATTTAGACAACCGGTAGGCAACTTTGACCATACAAGTGGTCTCATCCATCACGATCACCGCGCCCGATCCCAAAAGTGACCCGGCTTCAAAAAGCGATTCAAAATCCATTTTCACATCCAATAACTGTGAAGTCAGAACCGGGGTTGAGACTCCTCCGGGAATTACTGCTTTCAATTTTCGATCATCTTTGATCCCGCCACCATAATCGTAAATTAGCTCCCTTAGAGGCGTCCCCATGGGAAGTTCATAGTTTCCGGGACTTTTCACGTGTCCGGACAGGGAAAATATCTTTGTGCCGGTGCTTTTGGGCATGCCGATTCCGGCATACCAGTCCGCCCCATTCAAAACGATGTGAGGAATATTTGACAATGTCTCTACATTATTTATCACGGTTGGACTCAGGTAAAGTCCAACCGAAGCTGGAAAAGGCGGCTTTAATCTGGGGTTGCCCCTTTCCCCCTCTATGGATTCCATCAAGGAGGTCTCCTCACCGCAGATATATGCACCGCCACCGCGATAGACCTCCAAGTCCAGATCGAACCCTGATCCCAAAATACTTTTCCCTAAATATCCTTTATGATAAGCCTCTTTTATAGCGTTCTCTAATCTTTCCGCTCCAAAGGCAAATTCGCCCCGGATGTAAATAAAAGCTCGATGCGCTCCGATGGCATAGGATGAGATGATTATTCCTTCGATGAGCTGGTGCGGATCTTTTTCAATTAACCAGCGATCCTTAAAGGTCCCAGGCTCACCTTCATCTGCATTACACAAAAGGAATTTTGGTTTAGGTGAATCTTTGGGAACAAAGCCCCATTTTAGCCCGGTGGGAAACCCAGCCCCGCCTCTTCCTCTTAAACCTGATTTTTTCACCATCTCAATCAGATCAGGGGGAGAGTATTCTTTCAATGCTTTGGGCAGAGCCCGGTA
>JALHUP010000300.1 GCA_022866585.1 Candidatus Zixiibacteriota bacterium
GCTTGTATCATCATTTCAGGTTCAGGTCCCTTAGACAGAGACGGAAAAATTCAAAAGTTAGGCTTTTCGGTGCAGTATAAAGCCCTCGCTCACACATTATCCAACTCCGGCATCTTGGTCTTAAGATATGACAAAAGAGGAGTGGGGAAAAGCGAAGGGGACTTCAAGACTGCCTCCTTATCCGATTTGGTCTCTGACGTTAAAGCGGGTATTCTGTATCTTAAGTCCAGAAAGGATGTGGACACCAGTCGTATCTGTCTGATCGGGCACAGCGAAGGAGCCGTAATCGCCCCCATGATTGCCGCGGAGGACAAAAGCATCAAAGCCATCGTTTTGATGGCTGGGACAGCTAAGCCTTTGGATCAGGTAATCATGGAACAACAGGGATTCCTTTTGAGCCAAGCAAAAATACCGGACGAGATGAAAGAGAAGGCAATTAAAGAAGAACAAGAATTCTTTGATTGGGTCAGAGGAAAAAAAGAATGGAAGGAAGAAGAAATGCCCCCTCAATACAAAGAGCTGATAGGGCAAAGAAAATGGTTGTTGGAGCATTTTGAGCATGATCCTTTGCAAACCATCGCCAAGGTAAAGTGCAAAGTCCTAATATTGCAGGGGCAAAAAGACAAGCAGGTTTTCGATATACATGCCATAATGCTTTCCAACGCTCTGAACCGAGCGGGACATGAAAATCATATGGTAAAAATCTTTCCAGATTTAGATCACCTTTTCTGTAAGACCGAAGGGGAGGGCGATTATGCCGAATATGCCAAAACCGAAAGACCGATAGACCCGGAATTTTTAAATTTTCTCACCGATTGGCTTAAAAAGGAATTATAAACAGTTGTGCCTCCAGACGGCGAGGTTATCCGAGATTAACTATAGCAAACGAATTAAATAAATTGAAATCATCACCCTCCCCCTGACCCCCTCCCATCAAGGGAGGGGGAAATTTGCCAAAGCCGAAAGGCCGATAGACCCGGAGTTTTTAGAGTTTCTTGCTGATTGGCTAAAGAAAGAATTATAGACCGACTGTACCTCGGCACGGAGAGGTTGTCCGACATTAAATAGAGGTATTTGAGAATTTAAATGGTGTGATTTAGAAATCCCCCTTTTTTAAAGGGGGAGTAAATACAATCCCGCTTTTCTAAAGGGGAAAAAGGGGAATTAAAAATTCCATTAGCAGGGAATCTACTGCAAAAGCTTCTCCATCTGGTCCACCAAGCTGGCAAACAGTTTGATGGTTTCATTGATCGGCTCGGGGGAGGTCATATCCACACCCGCGTTCTTAAGTAAGTTGATGGGATAATCTGAATCGCCCGCCTCAAGAAGTTTCAGATAGCGATCCAAAGCCTCTTTGTTCCCCTCTAAGATTTTCCGGGAAATGGCAACGGCGGCGGCATAACTGGTGGCATATTGATAAACGTAAAAGTCCGTATAGAAATGGGAAAGTCGTAAACAGCGTAAATCATCAAGAGAATCAAGCACCACTTCGGGTCCGTAAAACTTTCGGAGAATATCACTATATATTTCTCTCGTGGACGCTGAGGTCAAAGCCTCTCCATTTTCCTTTTTCTCGTGAATCGCTTTTTCGAATTCGGTAAACATCACCTGGGTGTAAAAAGTTCCATCGAGCTGATCAATGTAATAATTTAGGAAGTAGAGTTTTTTAGCTTTGTCTTGGGTGTTTTTGATCAGATAGTCCATCAAGAGCATCTCGTTGGTAATGGAGGCCACCTCTGCGGTGAAGGTGGCATGACCTGAATAAATATAAGGCTGGGTTCTGTTGGTATAGTATGAGTGCATGCAATGTCCCATCTCATGGGCTATGGTAAACATGTGATCCAAAGTGTTGTTGTAATTGAGTAACATATAGGGATGGGAGGAGTAGCAACCCCAGGAGTAAGCACCGCCGCCCTTTCCTTCGGTTTCATAGACGTCGATCCAGCCGGAGTTAAAGCCAGCTTTTGTGTCAGCCACATATTGTTTTCCCAGAGGAGCTAAAGCACTCTCTATAATGGTCAATGCACTATCATAAGGAATTTCCATCTTGGCTTCCGGCACCAAGGGGACGGTAAGATCATACTTGTGCAGTTCATCCAGTTTCAGGACTTTCTTACGCAAACTGATATATTTATAAAGAGGATCGAGATTTGTGTCCGCGGATTTAATTAGATTTTCAAATACTGATACCGGAATATTACTTTGATCCAAAGCCGCCTCCAAGCTGGAATTATATTTTCGGGCTTTGGCATAGAATACGTCTTTAGCCACACTTCCACTCAAGGTAGCTCCCAGGGTGTTCAAGTAAGTTAGATAAGTAGCACTAAAGGTGTCTGAGGCATCTTTTCTCACCTGCCTGTCTGTCGATTCTAGAAATTTATAATAACGCTCCTCGGAGAGTTGAACCTCATTACCCTGTTCGTCCTTAATGGAAGGATATTTGATATCCGCATAGTTGATCATGTTCCAGACGTTTTCGGGAGCGTCGGCTAAATCGCCGGCTGAAGCTAAAATCTCCTCCTCCGACGGCGAAAGGGTATGGGGTCTCATTCTGATTACATTGTCTATGTAATGCTGGTAAAGTTTCAGTCCCTTTTCTGATTTCATAAACTCGTCCAGCTTTGACTGAGGGATAGCCAAAATCTCCGGATCAATAAATGAAACCGATTGTCTTGCTCTGGTCCGCAGGCTGGCAGCACGGCCGGTCAGTTCCTGGGAGGCGGATACTCTGGTATCCTCGTCAAGATGCAGTCCCGCATAAACAAAGAGACGATCCATGATATTCCAAAGGCTATCCTGCAATTGGAGACACTCCAAAAGTCCTCTCCCCGATTCCGATAGTCTTCCCTTGAATTCCGTCATTTTGGGCAAAAGGGCATCCACTTTCGAAAAATCCCCTTCCCAGAGCTGGTCGGTGGCAAAAATATCTTCCAGCCTCCACTTGTATTTGGCGTCTATATCCGAGCGCTGGGGGATACCTTTGACAGCGGATTGTGCCAGGACATTGGTGAAAGTACAAATTGCAATCAGCCCCACGATCAACCAGACAAAAAACCGTGATGTTCTCTTCACAATTCCTCCTTATAGTGGTTTTAGGTTACAAATCATATTTTGATTATACGAAAGTCGTGACGAAAGTTCAAGTAAAAAGATAAGAATCTTTCGGAGAGAATGGACAATCGGGTCCTCTGGATATAGAGGTTGGATATCATGTGTTTCTTGTGTTTCTTGCCTTTCTTGTGTTTGTTTTTGAAAAATTTTTTCTGTGAAACACATATACCATAGACTGAAGACACAGGGTGTCGGGTAGCTCTCCCGCCACGGCGGGATCGCAACCCGACCTACTCCTGAAGTTTCTGAACATTCTGAACTTTGTTTTCATAATTTTTTTATCCTTCGACTCCGCTCAGGACAAGTTGTTTGCGATGCTCACCACAAGTGGTTCGACCAGGCTCACCATAAACAGAGTTCATATGCGTATGCACTCATACAAGTTTGTTCTCCCATAAACCGGCTCCCTATCCCCATCACCATCAAAGTTGGGGTGATTTTGCTGTTTTTGGTGGAGGGTTAGGGAACCCCCCCCACCAACATTCACCTAATATGGTGTCAGAACAGGGTTCTGACACCTCTGGGAAATTACAGGAAGTCAAGCAAAATCTTATAAAAAGAGCAAAAAAGTTAACGGTATAGAGTTTTCGGTCAGGTGACCTTGATTGGTCGGGGGTTGGGGTTCATCCCGAAGGAAACCCCCGGACTAACATAAAAAGCCCCGGCTCTTTTTAAACCGGGGCTTTGAGATCATTATTGACTTGTGGGATAGCGTTGATGTATCCCCGCCTTCGGACTCGATGAATCGAGCCCCTACATCTTATTTAAAAACTAACAAGGCGGTGGTGGTCCACCGATGAACAAATAGTTGATTAAATAGACGACATCGGCGGCATTGATCGTCCCGTCACAGTTGACATCTCCAGCCTCCAAAGGCTTAGGTGCGGGTCCCCTTATGTAAAGGTAATTTATTAAATAAACCACATCCACAGCATTTATCTTCCAGTCGCCGTCAGCGTCTCCTCGTATATACCAGGGAGCATTGTAGGAGACAGTATCAGCTTCCCCAGGAGAAGGACAAGGTTCATTCATTTTCAACATTTCCATATCGCTTCCATCGATCCTTATCCCCAAGCTATACGTCGCCTTATCCACTATCGGTTCAGGAAATACCCGAATCATATAAACACCAACCAAACGATTGGGGATAGTGACTGAGTCTCTGTCCTGGGTGGTGTCGTAAGTTGCACCGGGAATGGTGTTAAAACCAATTCCGATAGAGTCGCCTTCAGGATCGGTTACAATTAAATCCACAGGAGAAAATGCCACTACGGTGACGCCGTCTGTCAGATAATATTGGTGGTATTTTATGGTGGCATAGTCCTCGTATGTCCCACTGCCAACGCTCGGTCCTGTCACATAGA
>JALHUP010000301.1 GCA_022866585.1 Candidatus Zixiibacteriota bacterium
ATAGGGAGAGGTTAAAAGAAGGAATGCGGGCTCGATGAATCGAGCCCCTACAAGCGGTGATCTCAAAAAGTGTAGGTCGGATTCATCCGACCCGAAGAAACTTGCGAAAAAAGCATTGAAGTTCATGTTAAGCTAAGGAGGGATAAAAATCATGAAACCAAATGAAGGGACCACTGACAGGTTAATAAGACTAATTTTGGGAGTTGTGCTCATTATCATTGGCTGGCCTGTTCTGGGGAGCAATACCTTGGGCATTATTTTGGACATCATTGGAGTGCTCTTGCTTATCACCGGAATAACAGGCTTTTGCGGGCTTTACAAAATCTTTGGAATAAATACCCTGAAGGTCCCAAAAGAGAAATAAATTTCCCCGCCGTGAAAATCGACGGCGGGGCTACGCCTAAATATGTTTTGTAACACCGATGCCGTGCATCGGCGGCATTTTCAAGGAGTCAATTATGGACATCGTCACCTATAGAGAATTAGAACCAAAAGATGAGATCATGATGTTGATGGAGCTTGCTTTTTGGTGGCCGGTCTCGCCTCAGGATTTGGAGGAAGTGATAAACATAGATATAAGGTTAAAAAATAGCCCGGTTGGATTTTGTGCGGTAAAAGATGGGCGATTAGCAGGCTTCGTGGGGGTGATGGACATTCCGACAAAAACCGTCAATGGAGAAACGGAGATTGTCGGCGGCATCTGGGCGGTGGCGACCAATCCAGATTTTGCACGGCAGGGAATTTGCCAAAGCCTGATGGAGGAAGCACATAACTATTTCCTAAAAAAGAAATATAGATTCTCCTTCCTTTGCACCACCCGGACCATAATCGCTTATTCAATTTATGATAAACTGGGATATACGGAGGTGAAAAGGAAAAATCAGTTTCCGAGCGTTTACAAAGTTTTGAATAAAGCTGAACCCGGTGATAAAAAAACGGATACGAAACTGGATCACGAAAAGATTTATAAGATCTACGAGAAATTTATGGAAGAAAAGATCGGATTTGCAGTCAGACAAAAAGATTTTGTCACCATGTCCGCCAAACGCAAAAGAGTAGATGAAGGGAAATCAATCCAAAAAGGGAAAGGATATGCTTTGGTGACGGATTTCCGAAACGTGATTATGGTCCAGGATATCGTCGCCTTAGATGATGCGACTTACGGAGAGCTGGTTGATGAGATCGAGAAACTTGCCCCAAATGGGGTGCTCGATCGTATAGTCGCGGATGAAAGACTTCTGAGCATATATGAATCCAAAGGATACCGGGTTCAAAAGGGAGACAATAGCGTATTGATGGTCAAGAACCTTACCGATGACTCAATCGACAAAGTCTACGGAGAGTCTTTTTATATGGGGTCGTTGGATTGGTTTTAAAGAAAAAAGCGGGCTGGATGAATCAAACCCCTATAAACTCGAAGCTGAAAACTGATGAAAAAAGAATGCCCCAATTGTGCGGTGGGTGCGCCTAAAAATAGCCAGCGCTGTCCCATCTGCGGCTATGAATTCCCTCAACCGAAAAGCCGGCTTTTCACCTGGGTGGTAATAATTCTGATCATAGTTTTTCTTATTCCACTTATTCGATTATTATTTACTATTCTGAAATAACCTGATGAGCTGATACGAACATAGTTATTTTTGATACGATGCTTCCCCCTCACCCTAACCCTCTCCCACAAGGGGAGAGGGAACTTTCTTGTTGCGTCAGGAGCTTCTCCTGATGCCCGGATCATGTGTCAGGACAAGGTCCTGACACAACTTTGAATAACAAGTCTAAAACTGGCTTAAGAGTTTTATTTCCCCACCGTCAAGAGCTGGTCTATCAGTGCATACTCCACCGGAACAGACTTTGCCTGCACGCCTGGAACCGAGGCTCAGAGTGAGATTGTGTTTTTCACCCAAAGCCAAATCCAAAGTGGTGATAAACCAATTTTTTTTGCCGGACCAGTCTCTGGTTTTCCATTCGGTGGTTCTCTCGTGGGTGAAGGTTAAAGAAATAACGGGGGAATGAGAGAGGGAGAGGGAGATTATTTGGTCGTAATAAGTAAGCTTTCCATCATATTTGTTTGTCCACAGGTGCTCAAGCAGAAAGGCAAGGCTGTTTTGTTCTGAAAGATAATAAGTGAGGTCAAAAACCGGAGCCAAAAAATAGGGCGAACCCTCATCCTTTTTATTTTCCATCCGGCTGAATCCACCTTTGATGGTTGCCAAATCTTTATAATCATATTCCATCTCCCCATAGATTTCGGAGAAGATCAACTTGTCTTTGTGATCGGTAGTGGAACTGTAATTGGCTAATACTGAAAGTTTCTCCAAAGGGGTGGAGGTGGTCTGA
>JALHUP010000302.1 GCA_022866585.1 Candidatus Zixiibacteriota bacterium
TCACCACCGCCTTATTCAGTTTTCCTCTCATCACTGCTACGTCTTTCGCATTATATCGGGGCGCCGGGTCATCCTGCTTATAAGAGGGATCGTGTTCCTCATCCACCACAATCAACCCCAAATTCTCCAAGGGTGAGAAGACGGCTGATCTTGCTCCCACCATAATGGAAAACCTTCCGTCTTTGGCTTTTCGCCAAGCATCAAACCTTTCACCCGGGGAAAGCCGAGAGTGAAGGCAGCCAACCCGGTTTCCGAAGTTGGCTTTGAATCTGGAGATGATCTGGGGAGTCAAGGAGATCTCCGGCACCAAAACTAAAGCCCGTTTCCCCAGATTTATTGTTTCTCTTATGGCTTCGATATACACTTGAGTTTTTCCGCTCCCAGTGATTCCATGGAGAAGAAAAGTAGAGTGGGTATTGGACTCCAGCCCTCTTTTTATTTTGCCTAAAACCTCTTTCTGTTCTTCATTAAGTAGGATCTGGGTGGTCTCAGGCAGATCCAGCCCCCAATCGCTTTCTCTTATCTTTTCTATCATTTCAAACTCGATCAATTCTCTCTTTTTCAGTGCGTTCAAAGCTGAGGTGTTTTCTTTTACCTCAAGATTAAGCTTCTCTAAAGAAATCTTGCCACCATTATCGAGTAGTAACTCCAGGCATTTTGCCTGTTTGGGGCTTTTTCTTTTTAAAGTAGAAATCGCTAACCTGAAAAGCTCGATTTCCGATGTGGTGTTGTTGAAATTCTTTAGTCGGATGATCTTTTCATACTTTATTCCCACCTTGGGTTTTCCAAGTTGAGAAAACATTCTCACCCACCCTTTCTTTTCCAAATCATATAAATCTGCATAAAGTCCTTTTCCTCCGAGTTTGCTTTTAAGCCAAGAGAATTTACACTTCTCTTTGGATAAATGCTCCAAGATTTTTTTCTGCCTCAAAGAGAAGGCTGTCTGCTTTTCACTTAGATCAATTGGCAAATCCGACTTTCTTTCCACCCATACTTCGCTTTTCACCTGCAATTCTCTTGGCAAAACTGCCTTTAAGCCCTCTCCCCAGGAACAAAAGTAATATTCGGAGACCCATCTGGTAAGCTCCATCATCTCCTTTGAAAACAAAGGATGAGGATCCAAAAGGTCAATGATCTCTTTGGTATTTTTAACTGGAGTGGTTTGGATCAGTTCCACCACAAAGCCCGAGATCAGGCGTTTCTTCAGGGGGACTAAAACCCGGAAGCCTAAGTCCACTTTCCCTTCAAGATAAGAGGGAATTTTATATGTAAATAATTTGTGCGAGGGCAAAGGCAAAGCCACCTGGGCGAACATAGGGTCTTCCTATTATTATAAAAACATCTAATACAAACCGGCTAAATGAACTGTCATTGTGAGTTGAAAATCCCGCCGAAGGCGGGGGAGTCCGAAGGATGACGAAGCAATCTTCAAGTAAGCTACTAAACGGAAGAGAGCTTGCTTCGTCCCGATTTCATCTGGACTCGCAATGACAATCAACGATCGAATTTAAAAATGATTTTGGGATCTGTCAAGTGTTTAAAATTTGGTCTCTGAAAAAGTGCCAGACTCCGGCCCGCCTTAGGCGGGTTCTACGCGGTCGGGTAATGAATAACAATAACTTAGTCCCGCGTAGGCGGGGTTCATCCTGAAGGGATTCACCCTGAAGGGCTCCCAGCCCCACAAAAATGGTTTTTTCAGAGCTCTCAAAATGAGGTATTTGTGTCCACTGATGGGGTATGGTCACTTTTCCCGAGATTTGTCCATGACTTCCAAACTACCTTCAAACGCGTAGGCAAGCCTTCAAGGCTTGCCCGCCGAGGCGTGAAGCCTCGGCTACGCGACCAAATAATGTTTTAAGAATCAACAGGGTTTTCTGACGAACGGAAGATGGGTGAAGAAGTCCCACAGTTAACCAGGGGAATGGAAAAAATCTACTTAAAAAGAAAGAATTACAAAGTTACTGTTTGGATTTTCTTAAGGCCTCTTCCGCCTTATCTTTTTTGCCCAATCTGGTGTAGACAATGGAGAGATAACTCCAAGCTTCCTTATCATTAGGAACCAATCCCACCAGTTTTTCTAAGACGGTTGAAGCCTCCACCCATTTATCTTGACTCAAAATACAAAAACCCAAAAGTTTCAAAACCTCCCAATCATCCGGAACTAACTTCAAAACCTTTTGAAAGGAAGTTTCAGCTTTACTAAAATATCCCTTCTGTTCTTCTCTAACTATGTTGGAATTGCCTAAAAGCTGTTTATCTTTTGGCTTTTTCTCTAAAGAATCTCGATAGGCGGATAGTATCGGATTATAGGTCTGGGCTTTGCTTATATAAAGCAGACCCAAGTGAAAGTAAGCATAGTTATCTGTGCTGTCGATCTCGAAAACCTTCTGAAAGTCAGATTCGGCTTGGGTAAATAGTTTTTCATATTCCTCTTTTGCCAATTCATATCGAGACACAATATCTTTATTTTTGGTCCTTTTTTCAAGAGAATCCTTATATGCGCCTAAGACCGAGATATAGCTCTGCGCCATACTGAAATGTAATAATCCTCGATTGAAA
>JALHUP010000303.1 GCA_022866585.1 Candidatus Zixiibacteriota bacterium
CCTACTCGACCAATAATGAGATATTTTATTGAGAAGGCAAAATGAAACCTTTCAAGTGGCGTCAGGATTAGCTTTCCTCTAATGGACTGTAACAAAAGCTCAGGGTGTATGTAGTTGCTCAATTTATTGAGCATTGCCACCAGTTCGCCTGATAAATCAGGCAACTACAATAGGGAACGAATTTATGTTACATGCCACTGGCACTAAACCTCTTGGAATTTTCTTGACTTTTGGATGGGGAATGGATAAAATGAAAAACATCGGTTTGTCTTTGAAAATCGGTGGTATAAACGCAATAACATGTAACACCGGAGGTTAAAAATGGACCCAAGCATTCCACTCGTCTGGTACATAGCTATGGGTATAGCCTTTGGATTACTACTTGGATACACTATTGGAATGCTCATTGGTGTTTCCAAAGGCAGGCAACAACTCATTAAGAAAATAAAACTGCTCGTGGCACGAGAGAAGATCGACTTTGATATTGATAAATTGCTTCACAGTAAACATGGTAAACTCATCAAAGAGGATTTCCTGTAACCCGGCGTATAACAGGGAGGTGGGGTGCAACCCCCTACCCTAACGGGGACCTTATGGTAGGATGCTTGGGTCAATTTTCCCAACAGATGAAAGGATGGAACAGATGGCAGAAAAAAGGGTTTACAAGCTCTGTTTAATCCGTTAAATCTGTTGGGAATACATTTAAGAAACATGAATAACAGTTTTTTAAAACATTCCATAATTTTCTTTTGGCTCTTTTCCACTTTTCTTTTCAATCCCATCTTTACCAAGACAGATTTGGCACAACCCCGCCTCTGGTGGTTCGATTTTGCTCACCACCCTGAGGAATTCGAAGGGCGGGATTTTCAACAAAATATATCTTCAACTCCTTACGTGATTATCAATGAGGTATTAGCCAACGAACCGGGCTCAAATACCAAATTGGAGTGGGTGGAGCTTTTTAATGCTGATTCAATGCAACATGATTTAGGGGGCTGGCTTTTTGTCAGCAAAGAAGATACCACAGTAATATCCAGTGGGACGATCATTCCTTCCGGTGGCTTTTTGGTCATTGCACGGAAGCTTGTGGCTGAACCTCCAGATTCCATTAGTTTTGAGGGATATTGGGGAGATAGAAGTGGAGTCTGGGGCGACTCTCCCAAAGAAGATTTTCCGGCTATTGAAGCTGAGATTTCTTTGACTAACAGCGGCGGGACGATCAGTCTAATTGATCCGGATCATAGCATACAAAGCTTCACCTGGGATAAAGATTGTGGAGACGGCACCTCTCTCGAAAGAATATCAGCTGAGGAGAATGAATGGTTTTGCTGTATCGATTCTAACAAATGCACGCCCGGAAAGAAAAACAGTGTAAGTGTAGAGTATTCTGATAAAATTGAGTTGAAGATCTTTCCTAACCCTTTCTCACCTGATGGAGATGGATTTGAAGATAAAGTCACCTTTCAATATACCCTACCTAAGGTATCGACATTAACCATAAAGATTTTTGATGTTAAGGGGAGGTTGGTTAAGACTCTTATAGAAGATGAGCCCCAGGTTACAGGCGAAAAAACCTGGGATGGCAGGGATGAGAAAAATAGAATGGTTCGAGTGGGGATATATATCGTCTTAGCTGAAGCAAA
>JALHUP010000304.1 GCA_022866585.1 Candidatus Zixiibacteriota bacterium
AGAAGACTTCGTTTGCTCTTATTTTCTTTTCTGGTCTTGTGTTTTGGTTTGGGGTTTGCTCTTTTTGTCTCCGAGCATAAAATTGTCCAGCTCTTTTTTGAAATTCACCAGGAATTTCTTTTCATCTTCACAAAATTCCCATACGGATTCGATTTCTTTGAACTCGTTTTTTCCTCCAGAGAATTTTTCGAAGCCCAAAGCGGACCAGAAAATTTTATATTTCTTGGCGGTGGAAGAATCTTCATCGATGTTGTATTCCCTGAAAACGATGCGTCCCTCTTTGTATGGCTTGGCATAGTATTTCTCTAAGCCCTTCTTTGCAAAGTTGCCAACATTTATACAGCAGGAGCATTGGACTGTAGGATGGAAATGAATTACGAATAAGCTGTCCACATTTGACAAAAGACTGCTTTTCTTTTTCATGTTCGAGGTCGTATCTTTATCAATCGCAGGCGAATTTTTTTGGGACTTTAGCTCATCCGCTGTTGCTAAGCTCACACAAGATATAAAAATGAAGAGAAAAGACAGATAAATTGTAACTTTCTTTAAGCTCATCTTCTTATCTTAAAAGAGTAGATCAAGTCCCGATTTTTCGCTCTATCCCGACCAATTCGGTTTTCATTTCTTGGTTGAAATATCGTCTTTTAAACCAGAGTGCTACGTTGACCAGACTGATCAGCACCGGAACTTCCACCAACGGTCCGATTACAGCGGCGAAGGCGACTCCGGAGTTGATTCCGAAAACGGCCACGGAAACGGCAATAGCCAATTCAAAGTTGTTACTGGCTGCGGTGAAAGATAAAGTAGCAGTCTTGGAGTAGTCCGCTCCGATTTTTCGTCCCATATAAAAGCTGACCAAAAACATGACCACAAAATATATCAAAAGCGGGACGGCAATGCGGAGAACGTCCAGCGGGATCTGGACGATAAGATCACCCTTCAAGCTGAACATCACCACGATGGTGAACAGCAAAGCGACCAACGTGATGGGACTGATTTTGGGGATGAACTTTCTATGATACCATTCCTTGTCCTTAAGCCTAATGAGGGTGAACCGGGTTATTATCCCGGCAAGGAAAGGGATTCCCAGATAGATGAAAACGCTTTTTGCGATTTGTCCCATGGTAACGTCCACTACGCTCCCTTTTAAACCTAACTGAGCAGGTAGGACGGTGATAAAGATATAGGCGTATAAACTATAGAAAAATACTTGAAAAATGCTGTTGAACGCCACCAATCCCGCCGCATATTCAGTGTCCCCCTTGGCAAGCTCGTTCCAGACGATAACCATAGCAATGCAACGCGCCAGACCGATCATGATCAATCCTACCATATACTCTGGGTAGCCATGCAAAAAGGTGATAGCCAAAACAAACATCAAAATCGGTCCGATAATCCAGTTTTGGACCAGACTTAATCCCAGTACCTTCCAGTTGCGGAACACATCCCCCAACTCTTCATATTTGACCTTGGCTAAGGGCGGGTACATCATCAAAATCAGCCCGATGGCGATAGGAATATTGGTGGTGCCAACCTGAAAGTGATTTATAAAGGATTCGATGCCAGTAATGGAATAACCCGCTCCCACCCCCGCAACTATCGCCAAAAAAATCCACAAGGTGAGGAATCGGTCTAAAAAAGACAGCTTTTTAATGACGCTCTCGTTCATAACTACCTTTTTTCACTTCTACCCTATGCCTGGGGTTCGCAGAGGAAGTCTTAGGTCTTATTTCTTGCTTTCTTCCTCCATCCACCTTTTCAGCGTTGCCATCACAGGAATTTTACCCGATGAATAGACTTTGCCATTTATCACCAGTCCCGGTGTCATTAAAATTCCATAATCGGAAAATTTCTTTATGTCAGTAACCTTAACTACCTCAGCCTCAATTTTCAACTCTGCCAGGGCGTTGCTTACGTCTTGCTCCAGTCTTTTGCAGTTGGGGCATCCGGGTCCCAAAACCTCTATTTTCATATCTCCACCTCCTAAGATACGAGTGCGCCAAAAGACATACCAATAAT
>JALHUP010000009.1 GCA_022866585.1 Candidatus Zixiibacteriota bacterium
AAAATCCATTGAGGATGCGATGGTCAGAAATCCGCAGAGTAAGAAGATGAAGTTGAAAAAGGAGGAAAAAGAGTCAGCCAAAAACATCCCACCGAAAAGCTCCCCCTTCTGCGAGGTCAAGGAGAGAAACATGGTTATGGCGACCCCGATTAAAGCCCAATAGCCCAAATTTTGTTTTTCCCCTTTCCAGAAGAAATCCAAGACGAATATTAAAATCGCCCAGAGGAAGAGGAAAATTTCGGGTAATAGGAGCTGGTAGTTCATAAAATTAGTTTAGAGTTCAGAGTTGAGAGTTCAGAGTAAAACCTCAAGTCAGTTTAGAGCTAAGAGTTTAGAGTTAAGAGCAAAACCTTTAGATAATCTTTCTCTTTGACGATAGGGGTAAAATAACTTCATTACCCAGATACCAGACGGACGATATTCTCCATAGTCGCTTTGATCATATTAACTAAGGGTGCGGGGTAAACCCCGATTCCGATCATCAGAATTGCCAAAGGTATGACTGTGAAAATCTCACGGCCATTTATTTCGGTCAGGGCTTCCCATTGGGTATTGAACGTGCCCAAAAACATTCTCTGGATCATCCTCAAAAAGTATGCGGCGGTTATGACCACTCCGATGACCGCCAAGGGAACGATAACCTTAAATGCTGGATAGGAGCCGATGAAGACCATAAACTCGCTAACAAATCCGGAAAGCCCCGGAAGTCCCAATGAACCCAAGCAGAACAAAATCATGATTCCGGAGTAGACCGGAAGTTTTATCCATAAACCACCGAAGGCTCCAATATCTCTGGTGTGAGCTCTTTCATAAAGAACCCCCACCAAAAGGAAGAGAGCGCCGGTTATAAGCCCATGCGAAACCATCTGAAAAACGCAGCCGGAGATGCCGGTTACGGTAATAGCCGCTATTCCCAACATGCAGTAACCCATGTGGCTGACCGACGAGTAGGCGATCATCTTTTTCAAATCCTTCTGTGCCATGCAAACCAAAGCGCCATAGACGATATTTATCAAAGCCAAAATCCCGATAGGCAAGGCAAAATATATGGCTCCTTGAGGAAACATGGGATAACTGATTCTCAAGAATCCATAAACTCCCATCTTCAGAAGAATACCAGCCAGGATGACCGAAACCGCAGTGGGCGCATCCACGTGAGCATCCGGCAACCAGGTATGGAAGGGAAAAATAGGCACCTTTATGGCAAATGCCAGATAAAAAGCCACAAACACGATAAGCTGGAATCCCCTGGTTAGCTGTGGGGCTTTCTCAATCAAAGTCATCATGTTCAAAGTGTGGGGCTCCACAGTGAAATAAAGGGCTAATATTCCGACTAACATAAACAGAGATCCGAACAAGGTGTATAAGAAAAACTTGATGGCGGAATATTCTTTTCTTCCGTGTCCCCAAATCCCAATCAAGAAATACATGGGAACCAAAACGATTTCCCAGAAAATGTAGAACAGGAAGAAATCCATAGCGGCAAAGACACCCATCAGCCCCACCTCCAAAAGAAGGAGAAAGGCAAAGTATTGCTTGACCCGCTCTTTTATGTCCCCAAAGGAGTATATGACGGAGACGAAGCCCAAAAGGGCGGTCAAAAAAAGCATGGGAACCGAAAGCCCGTCTGCTCCCATGAAATAGGTTACTCCCAAAGAGGGAATCCAGTCGAATTTCTCCACAAACTGCAGTTGGGATGTAGAGCCATCATATTTTGACAGAAGGATAAAGGACAAAAGTAAAGGGATAAATGAGAAAACCCCAGCTAAATACCGAGCCGCATTTTCTTGTTCTTTTTTCAAAAGCAAAATTACGATCATCCCCAAAAATGGGATGAAAGTCATCATACTTAAAATTGGAAAGTTCATCGAGTTTTTATTCCTCCTTATCTACGTTACTTCCAGTATTTGAATCCCTAAAGAACGCGAGACAAGTCTCGCTACTCCGATTCTTTTAACTTATTTGAGTTTAAAAAGTATTATCAAGACCAATCCAAAAAATATGACGAATGCATAAGTCTGCACCTGTCCGGTTTGAACTTTTCTTAAACTTGAACTAACTCCTCGGGTAACATAAGCCACACCATTAACCGCACCATCAACTATGTGACTATCAAACCATTCTTTGACATCCGACAAAAAGACGGTAAAATCGCCAACGCCATTGACCAGCCAGTCGATGACTCCGACATCGAATTTAACGAACAGACGATCGGATAGCTTCAAAATCGGGTTGATGATGACGGCATGATACAATTCATCAAAATAGTATTTATGGTAAAGAACCTTATAAGGAAACGCAAATTTTTCTTTCAGCCTTTCTGGAGAGATTGATTTTTTATAATACATGGCATAAGCCAAATATATGCCGGATAAGGCTACGAGGGTGGAGATGAGCATGAGCAAAAAATTAGGCTCGACATGATGGGGCTCATGATGATATACAAAGGATGAAAAACCATGTTTAAGCCAGGGTATTCCCACCCAGCCGGCAAAGATTGAAAGAAAAGCTAAGATCATTAAAGGTATGGTCATCACTTTTGGGGATTCGTGGGCGTGATCGAATTTGTGCTTATCTCTTGGCGTTCCAAAGAAGGTGACAAAGCATAATCTAAACATATAGAATGCGGTCATTCCGGCAACTAAGAGTCCCATTATCAGAAATATGGGATTATGAAAATGACTTGCCAGCGTTAAGATCTCATCTTTGCTCCAAAATCCGGACAAGGGGAAGATTCCGGAGATGGATAGCGAGGCGATGATGAAAGTTATGGCGGTCACCTTCATCTTGGGATAAAGCCCTCCCATCTCCCAAATATCATTGGTGTGCATGGCATGGATTACGCTTCCCGCCCCTAAAAATAAAAGGGCTTTGAAAAAAGCGTGAGTATATAGATGGAAAATCCCGGCGGTCATTCCACCCAAACCCAGAACCATGATCATATAACCTAACTGGCTTATGGTGGAGTAAGCCAAAACTCTTTTAATATCATTCTGAACCAAACCAATGGATGCGGCTAAGAAAGCGGTGAAACATCCAATAGATGCTACCACCAAAGCGGCGTCTGGTGCGGCTAAATAGATGGTGATGGTTCGAGCCACCAGATAAACTCCAGCCGCCACCATGGTCGCCGCATGAATCAATGCGGAGACTGGTGTGGGACCTTCCATCGCATCTGGGAGCCATACATGCAAAGGGAATTGCGCTGATTTTCCTACCGCTCCGCCAAAAATGAAAATGGCAGATAAAGTTAGCAAACCAGCAGAGATGTGCCCTGCTTCAATTTGATGGAAGATCTCTTTGAAATTGAAAGTTCCCGCCGCTGTGGTTAAAATTAGTATGCCTATTATAAATGCCAAGTCTCCTGTCCGGGTGGTGATAAAAGCTTTTTTCCCTGCATCCGCCGCTACTTTCTTCTCAAACCAGAACCCGATTAGCAAATATGAAGTTAAACCCACCAATTCCCAAAATATGAATATCTCAAAGAAATTGTTGGCAATTACCAAGCCCAGCATGGAGAAGGAGAATAAAGACAAAAAGGAGAAAAATCTGGCGAATCGAGGGTCGCCTGCCATATATCCTACGGAATAGATGTGAACCAGCATGGAAACAGTGGAGACGACCAATAACATTATAGCAGTTAAAGGATC
>JALHUP010000305.1 GCA_022866585.1 Candidatus Zixiibacteriota bacterium
TTCTTTTTTGATTGATATTCTAAGAAAGTTGTTTTTTAATTCATCTTGTTTTGAATGCATCCAAGAATCGAACTTGGCAAGAAATGTCCGACTATAGATTATTTTTCAAAGAATTCTCGGTCAGCCTGAGGGGTTCTGACACCTTAGAGAATCCTTGCATTTTCATCCGGCAAGATATTCTTTGGGGTAACTTCTGTCAAGATAAAAAAGTTAAACCGGAGTGCCCATCTGGGCGGTTTTCGCCAATCTTCACTTTTGCATATTGACAAAAACTGAAGGTGAGGTATATTTAGAATTAGGTAAGTTCATCTTGAGCTAATTAAGACCAATGAACAGGTTCAAAATTTTCGCCTTCATATTGATCCTATTTTTTCTCACTCCATTGGCACGGGCGGAGAATATTTCCAGCCCCGATTCAAATATCGTCAAACTTTCCAGCACTTTGTGGGCGGACTTAAGAGACATGAAATTCAGGGGAACGACCGGATTTTGTGTATTCTTTGATGGCTTGGCAATATTGGACCTGACTGACATCAATTCCCCTTCTCAGATCGGTCAAGTCGAGCTTTCCACAAAGGGACAAAGGGTGGATATTTCAGGAAATTATGCCTATGTGGCTTCGGCGGATAGCTTTATCTATGTGGTTGATATTTCATCATTTAACGACCCATATTTAATAGATAGCTTTAAGATTCCGGACGAAGCTATGGATATTAAAGTGAGGGACAATTTTGCCTTTGTTACCGCCAGAGGAACCGGGCTTCTGATTTTAGATGTTTATGATCCGCAGAACATAGCCCTTGTTGGTTCATGCCGTGTATCCGACTTTGACGCTCAATCTTTGTATTTGCTTGATAGCTTGGCTTACCTGGTAGGGGAAGGAGGAGGACTCAAAGTGATAAATGTCTCTTCTCCTTCTTTCCCATTTTTGGTCGGGTCTTATGATGCCATTGACGAAGCAATAAGAGTCTTCGCAAATAAGGATGATCAAGATAGAACTTATGCTTGTTTAGCTAACTCCTATGAATTTCGAATATTGGACGTGTCAGATCCAGCAAACATTTTCTTGGTTTCCAAGTATGTGCCTAAGTCTGACTTGGCAGATCTTTTCGTTAAAGACGATTACGCCTACTTAGCTCTGACCAATGAGGGACTTTTGGTCTTGGATATACAGGACAAAAAATCTCCCCGTCCTGTTTCTGCCGTCTCTTGTGGGGACTACACTAAAGGAGTTTTTATCTCTTCTGACTTTGCATTCGTTTCTGATTTGTTTGGACCTGCAAGCATAATTAACATTTTCAATCCGGACCGCCCGTTCTCGGCTGGAGTTTATAAACTACCTCGCTTTTCCGTTGACGTCTTTGTAAAAGAAAATTTCGCCTACGTGCTCTGTGATAATATGGGGCTTTATATTCTGAATGTGGAAGATCCAAGCCATCCTCGGATTGCCAGCATCTTTGAGGCTCGTTATAACAACAATGGAGTTTGGGTGGAGGGAAATTTTGCCTATTTCACTGCTCTTCTTGCCGGAATGCGGATTGTGGATGTATCCGATCCTTCACATCCTCAAGCGGTGAGCGGTTATTATCCTGAAGGATATTCCTATGGTGTCCGGGTGAAAGATGGTTTCGCATATCTTTTGAACTCTAAAAATGACATTCAGATTATAGACGTGCATGACCCGCATAATTTGATTCCCAGAGGCTTTATCGAAACTCCGGGGACCTTAAAGGATATAACCATACGTGGTGATTATCTATATGTGGCTGATCTGGAGATGGGCTTGACCACCATAGACGTCTCTGACAAAGATAATCCTTTTGTGGTCAGATCGATTCCCACTGTAGGAAGATGCACGAACGTCTTCTCCCGTGCGAATTTTTTATTTCTTGCCGCTCAACAGGTCGGTTTGGAGATATATGACATAACCGATCCGATTCAGCCATCTTTTGTTGGCTGTTATTTTTCTGAAGAAGGTATAGAAGATATTTACGTGGAAAACCAGTATGCCTATCTGACCACATACACGAATTGTGTTCGGGTGATTGATCTATCCTTCCCTTCCTTTCCTTCACTGGTGGGCACCTATCACTCCAGAGATAATCCGGGAAAGTTGATGGTAAAAGAAGAACACATATATCTTTGCGATAATCGCTCCTTTAAGATTTTGAAATTCAATCCTCCGATCACAAAATCGAAAGATGAATTTGTAGAGGGTTTGGTCTCTCCATTCGAATTAGAACAAAACTATCCCAACCCCTTCAACCCCGCCACCAAAATACCCTTCACCGTTAATGGTTCACAGTTCATGGTTCATAGTCCCAACCACACCACCCATGAAAAGGCGGTTGGTGGTTCACGGTTCATAGTTCATAGTCCCAGCCACACCACCCTAACTATATATAATGTTCTGGGGCAGAAGGTGAGGACTTTGGTGGATAAGGATAGGATGCCCGGAGATTATCAGGTCGATTGGGATGGAAAGGATGAAAAGGGAAAGGAGGTCGGAAGCGGAGTTTATTTTTACAAATTAAAAGTCGGAAAGTTTGAAGAGACCAAGAAAATGGTCTTAATAAGATAAAACCAAGGATTTCAATTCATCTGAAAGATTTTTGCCTCAGGCGAGTATTCTTCACCCCTCGTTTATTCTCCGTTGGTGAAGAATACCAACGGGGAGCAGGAGAACCTCTCCCCCTTTGTCCCCCTCTCCATAAAAATGGAGAGGGGGATAGGGGATGAGGTAAAAATCTTGGCTTGAAGAGAAAATAGAAAAGCTTTTTATCCTTTGAGTAATTCTTTGGCTTTCTCTTTACTTTTCAATTTTGAAGAAAAAGCCTTCAGTTCTTCCAAGTAGCGGCTATTGTGCACTTTCCATTTGATGAGCATCCAGTGACCATACATCCGAAACATAAAATTTTTGAACTTGAACTTAACTGCGGACTTCATCACCTGCCACAAGGAATAAAATTTGGGCATTGCTTCTAACATCACCCCGTATTGCAATTCCCATGCTGATATTTTATTTGGCTTGTAGACCACATGGTGTCCATCATACTGACTCCAATCGAAAGTGGCGATTCGGTTTTGGGTATTAAGATTTTCATAAAAGGGGGTGCCCGGAAGCGGGACCAAGATGACCATCTGCACCGTGTCAATTTTCCATTTGATGGCAGACCTAACCGTTTGCATTACTGTTTCCCGGTCGTCCTCCTCTCCCCCCAAAACGAACATACCATGAACTTTGATCTTATATTTATGTAAGGTCCTGATCGCCACCTCCATCTCTTCCACAGTCTGACGTTTATTATATTCTACGAGGGTTTTGGGATTGATAGATTCCAAACCGATATACAAAACCTTGCAGTTCGTTCTTTGCATAAGCTGTAAAAGCTCTTTGTCTTGAGCTACATCTACCCGGGCTTGGGCCGTCCAGGGAAAGCTTAAACCGTTTTTAAGCATCATCTCCAACAATATCTTTGATCGCTTGGGGCTGGCGGTGAAATTGTCATCGTAGAAGAAGACCCACATTCCGGGGTAGAGCTTTCGATAATGTTTTAACATCTCTATCGTCTTTTCCGGACTTTTGAAACGATATTTATGCCCGAACATCTTGGTAACCGAACAGAAGGTGCAGTCATAGGGACACCCGCGTGAGGTGAGCACCGGGATTATACCTATATCCTTGTATCCTTGGATTAAAGACAAATCAATGGTGGGCAAACTGTCCAGATCTTGTAGGTGTGGTCTGGGTGCATTGTGATGGACCTTGTCTCCTATTTTATAGGATAATCCTGAAATCTCTGAGATTCTGCCCACGTCATTTCCATTTTTCAGCCACAAAATAAGCTCTATGATTGTTTCCTCCCCTTCACCTCTTGCCACGTAGTCTGCATAATTATTCAATGCCTCCTCTGCCATAAAACTGACATGAGCACCGCCCATCACAATCGAGATATTCTTCCCCAAGACTCTCGCTTTCTCCTTGATTTTTTTGGCAATATTATAAGCTTCAGGTGCGGTACTGGTGATGGTGGAAATCATCACCATATCCGCAGAGAGGACCTCCGCCCAATTTATAGGAGCAATATCAGGACAGTAGATTTTGACCTCATAACCTTTTTCTTTTAAAATAGTGCCCATCTGAGGAAGCCCCAATCGAGGCAGCTTGAAGGCGCTGAACACATGGAAACCAGGAGGATTTGGCTCTATCCCGACTATCTTTTTGATCTCCATCTCTTTTCCTCCGAATATTTCTCTTCTTTAAAAATCGATTTACCAAAATTTAGTTAAACCCATATCTCGTTGTCAAGTCTTTTTTCCGAGATCTTTGAAAAACTGTTTGGATGAGAGAATTTGAAGTGTTCACCTTTAGGGGTTGTTGAAAAAGTCGTTTTGTAGAGAAATTCTTTGTAGGGACAGGGCTTGCCCCTGTCCTAACCTTAATGCGGACAGCCATCCCGCCAAAAGCGGGATCCCTACATTAATCCCTCCTCGACCCATTACACCACTACAAGGGTTTTTCAACACTCCCTAAAGCTTGACACTCCAGCAAAACTCTTACCAAAAAGATGTTGTAAAGTTAAACATCAACTATTATAATGTGATTACGGCGAAACAAACAGAAAGGAAGAAACAAATTGATTGACTTTTTAAAAGATTTGAATCCGGCACAAAGAGAAGCCGCCACACATGCATCCGGACCGCTCTTGATCCTGGCGGGAGCAGGAAGTGGAAAGACCAGGGTTTTAGCCTATCGCATCGCCTATCTGGTGGGAGTGGAAAAAATCGACCCTCAAAAAATTCTGGCAGTTACCTTTACCAACAAAGCCGCGGGTGCAATGAAAAGCCGGGTGGAAAAACTTTTGGGCAAAGCCGGCTTCGATATCTGGGTGAGCACCTTTCATTCCTTATGTGCAAGAATATTGCGGGTTGAAGCGAGAGTATTGGGCTACACCCGAGCTTTTTCCATCTACGATGAAGACGATCAGCTTTCCTTGATAAAAAAATGTATGGAGGAGCTTAATATCTCCACCAAAGAATTTTCCAAAGAAGCTATCCAGAGCCACATCTCCAAAGCAAAAGACAAACTCATAGATTGGCAGGAATATGCTTCTTTGACTCACGACTTTTTTGAAGAAAAGGTCGCCAAAGTTTATGAGCTTTATGAGAAAAAAATAAAAGAGGCAAATGCTTTTGATTTTGATGATCTGATTATGAAAACTGCGGAAATCTTTTCAAATTATCCTCCGATTTTGAATAAATATCAGAACCGGTTTGAATATATTTTGGTGGATGAATATCAAGATACCAACCATGCCCAATACGTCCTGGTGAATCTTTTGGCTTCCAAAAACAGAAACCTGTGTGTGGTGGGAGATGAGGATCAATCCATTTATGGCTGGCGCGGGGCGGACATCCATAATATTCTGGATTTCGAGCGAGACTATCCCGATGCCAAGGTGGTGAAATTAGAAGAGAATTATCGTTCCACGCAGGTGATCCTTGATGCCGCCACTGCGGTGGTCAGAAACAACAAAAAAAGAAAGGGTAAAACTCTTTATACCAAGATGAAGGGCGGGGAAAAACTTAGGCTTTTCTATGTGGAGACTGATATACTCGAATCCAAAGCTTTGGTCAGAAGAATCCAACATTTGATGCAAAAAGAAAAATGTCCCCGATCGGATTTTGTGATCCTTTACAGGACTAATGCCCAGTCGCGCCTTTTTGAACAGGAGCTTAGAGATAATGGAATTCCATATATAATAGTGGGTGGCGTCAGATTCTATGAGCGAAAAGAGATAAAGGATATTTTAGCTTATCTGAAGGTGATTGCTAATCCAAAGGATGAATTGAGCCTGAAGAGGATCATAAATGTCCCTGCCAGAGGGATTGGTGAGAAGACCATTTCGAAAATAGAGGATTTCTGCCGGAAGCAAAATTTATCTTTCTTTGATGGAATAAATCAGATAGAAAAAATTGAACGAAGTGAAATCCATGGGATTGAGGGAATACCGCCAAGGCTAAAAAATACCATACAAGATTTTTCCAAAATGATGCATGAGTTTTCCAAGATGAAAGAAAAAATGCCTGTGGATGAGTTGACGGAAA
>JALHUP010000306.1 GCA_022866585.1 Candidatus Zixiibacteriota bacterium
GTGGATTATGGCGTCTCCCTCCTTTTTGGTATCCTCCACCTTGAATTCGAAGTTATCAGCATAGATTACTCCACTATCGCCGATCTGCCCCCCCGATTCAGCATAAAAAGGGGTATGATTCAAGATCAACATATTCTTATTAGGTGAAGCGAGAATCTGTGCTTCTTCCTCAATCTTCTCATATCCCACAAATTTGCTTTTCCCCACTTTACCGAAAATTACTGCGTCCGAGGGGATAGTTTGAACTACAGCTCTTGATCTTTCTCTCTGCTCCTCTAAAAGTTTTTCAAATCCTAACAGGTCTACGGACAACCATTTTTCTTGTGCCATTACTTGGGTTAAATCCAAAGGGAAGCCATAAGTATCATGAAGCTTAAAAACAACCTCGCCAGGAATAACCGTTCCCCCTTCCTTAATGACCTTCTCTGCATCTTTTTCAAAAAGCTCCAATCCCAAATCCAGAGTCTCCTCAAATCTTTCCTCTTCAGATTTTATCACCAAAGCCACATGTTCCTTTTTTGCCACAAGCTCAGGATAGACTTTTCCCATCAGATCCACCACCACACTGGAGAGCTGATAAATAAAGGGTTTATGCAGACCTAAAAGTCTTCCGTGCCGGGCGGCTCTTCTTAAGATTCTTCTTAGAACATAGCCTTGCCCCTCATTGGAAGGGATGGCTCCGTCAGCTATGGCAAAAGAAAGGGTACGGACATGATCAGCCACAACTCTGAAAGATTCCCTATGCTCCGAATCTTTACTTGTAGTGAGCTTGCTTGCAGTGAGTTTATCGAACCTGTCGAATCCATAAGAAAGTCCGGAAAGACTTTCGATCTTTTTGATTAAGGGAACAAAAAGATCAGTGTCGTAGTTTGAGTCCATGTTTTGCATTACCGCAGTCAATCTCTCCAATCCCATCCCCGTATCCACCACCTTAGCTGGCAGATCGGTTAGTTTGCCGTTCTCCTCCCGATTAAATTCCATAAAGACCAAATTCCAGACTTCAACGAACCTCCCGCAAGGACAATTGACCCCACAATTCGGACGATCACACTTATATTCCTCGCCTTTGTCATAATGAACCTCCGAACAGGGACCGCAAGGGCCGATCTCCCCCATTTCCCAGAAATTATCCTTTTTGTCGAATCTTAGAACCCTTCCTTTTTTTATATCCGTGTTCTCATACCAGAGCTTTTCGGATTCGTCATCACTCCGGAAAACCGTTGCCCACAACCTTTCTTTAGAAAGTCCGCAAACCTCAGTCAAAAATTCCCAAGCCCAGCTGATAGCTTCTTTCTTGAAATAATCCCCAAAGGACCAGTTTCCTAACATCTCAAAGAAGGTGTGATGATAAGTATCTTTGCCCACTTCTTCTAAGTCATTATGTTTACCCGAAACCCGGATACACTTCTGGGACGAAACCGCCCTTTTGTGTTCAGGGACTTTTTTCCCCAATATCACATCCTTGAATTGATTCATCCCGGCATTGGCGAAAAGAATGGTGGGATCGTCCCTTGGAATCAAGGATGAGCTGGGATAAATCTTGTGATCCCTTTTCTTGAAGAATCCTAAAAAGCTCTCTCTGATCTCGTGACTTTTCATACTTAGCTTTTGTTTTGATTATTCAGTTTTCCTTCCAGCCATCCTATCTTTACGTTTTTTCGTTCGTCAAATTTAGGCACATAGGGCTTGATATCCAGAAGGGGCGTGCCGTCAAAAACATCAATTTCTCCAACTTTCAAAATGTTTCCCTTTCTTTCCAAAAGCCTTACCACGGAGATGCCCAGATGATTTGGGCGATGGGGAGACCTGATAGCAAAGATGCCATGCAGTTTATCCTCCAGAAAAGGCTTACCCAAAAGGGAAAACTCTTTTGACTTGTGAAAAAAATAGAGAATTATCAAGTGTGAAAACCCCTCCACGTCTTGTAACCCTTTCTCATATTCTTCAAATACTTCAATAGTGCCCACACCCTGAGGCATGAAAACACCCCGAATTGGAATGTCTTCTTTTTTCTTATAAGGGGAATGAATTATTCCAATTGGTGTTAAAACTATTTTCATTCGATTCTTTCCAAGACATGATGGAAAAGAAAAGCTTCACTCCACATAGGGATAGGCTTTGTCTCTTCCTTAAATTTTAACCTATCTCTTGATCCACCAAGGATTGGGTTAATTGAGCTAAAACTTGCCGAGCGACTTCATAAGAAAAGCCCCTTATTAGCAAAAAATTAAACATCCTTCTTTTTGCCAACTTCGGCTCTAAATCTTTATATCTTTTTTTTATTTTTTCCAAAAGTTCCAAAGCTGATTTATCCTCATTCTGACACAGTTCTTCTGTTACCTGCTCTATCATCTCTTTTTTTATCCCTTTCTTCCAAAGCTCTTGCTTGAGTAACTTTTTACCTCTTGGCTTAAAAGCTAATCTATCCTTCACCCAGGCGGTGGCAAATTCCAAATCATTAATTAAATCAAATTCTTTCAATTTGTCAATCGTCGCCTTTATGGTTTTCTCATCGAATCCTTTCTTCTGAAGCTTATCCTTGACTTGTTTTTCTGTTCGTCTCCTGAAGGACAAAATTTTTAAAGCCACATCCTTTGCTTCTTTTTTTCTTTCTTCTTTTGTGATCTTTTTAATTTGTTGTTCGGTTAAGCTGTCCCCCTTTTTTACTCCCAATTTATACAAGATCTCTTCGTCCAGTCCGAAGGCGAATTTACCGTCGATGAAAACCGATCTTCTTTTGGGATTTCTCTTTTGAGTTTCTATTGTGGTGACGATCTTTTCTCTCATAAGGAAACAGTTTGTAGTGGTCGAGCTTGCTCGACCTTTTAAGCAAAGTAAACTTTGCCACTACGATTTTTGTCTCTTTCGAATTTCAATTCCAAAGCTAATGGATTATTTTGTATATACTCTCTAATTTTTTCCAATTCCTTAGAACCTCTTATTACGTGTTCGTAGTAATTTCTCTGCCAGAACCTTTCCCCTTTGAATCCTTGCCTTTTTAGTTTCAGTGTGGTGATGGACTTAAAAGCCTGAACTACTTTGGAAAGACTTAAAGGCGACTCGTTAAAGAGAAAGATGACATGAAGATGGTTTCGCATTATGGCAAAATAGTCCAAGCTCACTCCTTTGAAGCGACTTGGCAATTGATTTAGCTCCTCTTGCAAAATCAGTTTTTCCTTTTGTCCTATCAGGTCTTTCTTAAAGTCAGTGCAAATAGTTACAAAATATGCTCCATTCTGCCCGTAATCGAAACCCTTTAACCTAATACTCTTTCTATATTTCATCGTAATCTCTGTAGGGTCGAGCTTGCTCGACCTTTTAAGCAAAGTAAACTTTGCCACTACAACTACAGGTTGTTTTTCCACGTTAGGGTGGGGGTTGCACCCCCACCCTAATCCTGGACAGGGATGCACGGACGTGCCCGTCTGGGCAACCCTTGTCCGAACTAACTAAAGTATTGCCTACTTTCCCTTTGTCTTAGCTGGTTCTTTTTCTTCCTTTGATTCCTCTATAAATCCCAATCTCTCTTTTAACTTACGCTCGATTTCCTGTACAATGTCTGGGTTTTGGTCTAAGAAAGCTTTTGCGTTCTCCCGACCCTGTCCTAATCTTTCACCCTCGTATGAGAACCAGGTGCCACTTTTTTCGATTAGTTTTTGCTCGACCCCAAGATCGATCAATTCGCTATTTTTGGATATGCCCTGTCCGTAGATTATGTCGAACTCTGCATCTTTGAAAGGTGGAGCTACCTTATTTTTCACCACCCTTACTCTGGTTCTGGATCCGGTCACCCGATCTCCCTCCTTTATGGAGGCGATTCTTCGAATGTCCAGCCTCACCGAGGAGTAAAACTTAAGCGCAGTTCCGCCAGTGGTGGTCTCCGGATTGCCGAACATCACCCCGATCCTCATCCTTATCTGATTGATGAAGACCACGCAGGTTTTAGACTTGCTGATGGTTCCGGCAAGCTTGCGCATAGCTTGGGACATCAACCTGGCTTGAAGCCCCATGTGCTGATCACCCATTTCCCCTTCTATTTCTGCCTTGGGAACTAAAGCCGCCACCGAATCTATGGCAATCACATCTACAGCCCCACTTCTCACCAGAGTTTCAGCTATCTCCAAAGCCTGCTCCCCGGTATCGGGCTGAGAAACCAAAAGATTGTCAATATCTACACCTAAGTTTTTAGCGTACCTTGCGTCGAAGGCATGTTCGGCATCTATGAAAGCGGCTATGCCTCCTTTTTTCTGCGCCTCTGCCATCACATGCAGGGCGAGGGTGGTCTTGCCTGAGGCTTCTGGACCGAAGATCTCGATTATCCTTCCCCGGGGCACGCCTCCCACACCTAAAGCCGCATCCAATCCCA
>JALHUP010000307.1 GCA_022866585.1 Candidatus Zixiibacteriota bacterium
CTCTTAGCGTAATTGAGTCGGAAATTTCTTTGATTCCCAGATCGTCAAAAGAGTCAAGTCCTTTTCCCAAAATCTTTGGTGACAAAAAATAATAGATCTTATCCACTAATTTTTCTTTCAAAAAAGAGGTGAAAACTTTGCTTCCCCCTTCAACCAAAAGACTGGCGATTTGATTTTCTCCTGCTTTCTTCAAAAGTTGAACCAAATCAACCTTACCATCCTTATGTTTTTTTACCTTCCAGATTTCAGCTTTTTCCTTGAATTTTTCCTTAGTCTTCTCGTTGGTGGTAGCGATGATGGTTTTTCCATTCTGGTTGTCTTTTATAACTTTTGAGTTACTTGATATTTTCCCGGAGGAATCCAGAATTATTCTTATGGGGTTTTCGCCTCTGACTTCATGAATGGTCAATTCCGGGTCATCTCTTCTTACCGTATTTGCTCCCACCAAAACCGCATCCACCCAGGATCTAAGAGAATGAACAAATCTGCGGGAATCATCTTGGGTGATCCACTTGGAATCGCCAAGTTTTGTGGCGATCTTGCCATCTAAGGTTTGGGCTATTTTCAGGATCACAAAGGGGAGCCCGGTGGTGATGAACTTCAGGTAAATCTCATTTAATTTTTTTGCCTCCTCTTCCAGAATGCCCAAGTCCACTTCTATGCCGCCTTCCCTAAGAGTTTTTATTCCGTTTCCGTTAACCTGGGGATTGGGGTCAAGGGTGGCACAAACCACTTTCTTTATCCCACTTTTTTTGATCGTGTCTGTGCAAGGTGGAGTTTTTTTTCCATAATGGCAACAGGGTTCCAGGTTAACGTATAAGGTAGCATCTTTTGCCTTATCTTTGCAAGCTTTCAAAGCATTAACTTCTGCATGAGGCTCACCATACTTTTTATGATGCCCCTTGCCGATGATTCGGTCATTTTTGACCACCACCGCTCCAACCAGGGGATTAGGAGAAGTCTTCCCCATTCCCTTTTTGGCTAAATTTATGGTCAACTTCATGTATTCTTCTTGGGTCATAATAAAAAACCCCAAATATCCTTCGGGGTAATCTCAAACAACTGGAAAATCGATCTGTGGATCGACTTACCATTCTTCCCTTCTTCCATCCGGACTTTAACTCCCGCCAAAGACGGGGGTGAACCGTCGGCACTGGAATCTCACCAGTTCGTCCATATGGATCGTGGGCTATACCACCGATCGAGGAATTTCACCTCACCCCGAAGGGTTTTAATAATATACGAATTTTTTAATCTTAGTCAACAAAAAAAGTGGTAAGACGTCCGCAGTCCACCGACCGCCGTCTGCCGCAAAAGATGGCCAACGGATTAAGCGGATTGAGCGGATGTCGTGTATTGCAAACTTTGTAACTTGTGCCATAGCAAAATTACAGAGCCATGAAGTCGCGTAGCGGAGGGTTCATCCCTCCGTCAGAGCCACAAAGGCTCTGCTACGGGGAATTGGGGGGTTATAATACGAGCTTGTTGGGCATCTCAGTTGAGTCAAATGACCTTCGGAAGCCCGACCTAACTATTTTATTCTATAAATAATTCCCCAGGCTTTGGAGTCGTATTTTGCGGTGGTATCAGTTATTGCATCGCGGCTGATAGCATCTACAAAAGCATGTTTATATCCTTTGGCAACACTTGAGTCATTGGTAGTAGTCCAGCTCGCAGAAAAAGTACCATTCCCATTGCTTACAAAAGGAAATTTTTGAAAGTGCCCATCTTCTCCAATGTAGAGAAAAAGATAATCTGTAGTATCTTTGGGCTCAAGAGTAAAAGTGACTTTTTCCCCCAAGCTGAAACGCAAGGTACTATCTATGTTAGGCCACCATTTGTTAAATCTTACAAGATTCAAAATCCCAATCTCGTTAATGACAGTATCCACTCCACTCGAAGTTATGCGTAATGTGTAAAGTTGCCTGGGGTCGGTGTTCAACGATTTAATCACATTGCCGCTGATCTTCTTCAAAAGCCATCCCCGGTGTGTATCATAAATCTCTCCCCATCGCTCGAAATAACCATACATCAGGGAATAGGCATAGATTGGTTTGGTGCATTCTTTTCCATTTATGAAATAGTGGAAAACTCCTTTTATGCTGTCTTCCCAGGGGGCGTAGATATACTCAAAAGGATGTAAGGAATCTGGAGGCAAAAGGGGGGTGCCTTCTTTCAGATCAAGGTTCCTCGAGGTTATCTCCCGAAAGAAAACCGGACTCACCGTGGTGTCTTTATCGGTGTCAAATACATCCACCAAAAAA
>JALHUP010000308.1 GCA_022866585.1 Candidatus Zixiibacteriota bacterium
ATAGCCGGAAAGGAGCATCCACGAAACGAGTTCCGTCTGCTTACGAAGACCGGCGATTACGTTCCGTTAGATTTTAATGCTAACCCGCTGCTTAAGGATGGAAAACTTATTGGCTTTGTCGGCATTGCGCGCGACATCACCAAGCGCAAGCGGGCGGAAGAGGAACTGCGGGAGAGCAGTGAGAAACTGCGTCTCATGTTCAAGTCCGTGACCGATGGGATAACAGTTACGGATCTGAGCGGCATTATTACTGAGTGCAACGAACAAACACTAAAGATTCATGGGTATCGGTCCAAAGATGAGATTCTGGGAAAGAGCGCCTTTGCGCTTATCGCTCCCGAGGAACATGAAAAAGCCATGGCAAATATGAAGAAGGTTCTTGGAGAGGGAGCAGTAATAAATACCGAATATACTTTACTAAGAACGGACGGCTCACAGTTTAACGGGGAGCTGAGTGCCAGTGTATTGACCGATGTTTCTGGTAATCTGAAAGGTCTTATCGCCATCACCCGCGATGTCACCGAGAAGAAAAAGATGGAAGCGCAATTGATACAATCCGAGAGATTGGCGGCGGTAGGAACGTTAGCTTATGGCATTGCTCATGAGTTCAACAATATTTTAGCAGGTATCTTAGGCAATGCGGAGTTTGGAATGGGAAATGATGATCCCCAAGAGATGAAAGAATGCTTCCAGATCATAATGGAGAGTTGTGATAGGGCAAAAAGCATTACCAGCAGTCTCTTGGCATTCTCCAGACAGCGTGAAACAAAAAAACAAAGAGCGGATGTGACTTCTGCGGTCGCGACGATTCTGGGATTGGTGGAGCGGGAGCTGGAAAAACATAACATAAAGGTAGTGCGGAAATTCAATCCCATCCCAGAGATAGTCTGCGATTTAGGTGAGCTTTCAGGGGCGGTTCTTAATATGATGACCAATGCCAGAGACGCCATGAGACCTAAAGGAGGCACTCTGACCATAGAGATCGAGAAAAAACGTGATAATATCGAAATGATTTTCACCGACACCGGCTGTGGAATACCCGACAGCATAAAGTCCAAAATTTTTGAACCCTTTGTGACCACCAAAGGGGCATTAGGCCAAAGCGAGATACCGGGAACGGGTCTGGGACTGTTTTTATCCTATGGGATCATCAAGAGATACGATGGCGAAATTGGGGTGAAAAGCGAGGTGGGAAAAGGGAGCACGTTTACAATAAGAATCCCCATCTCCAAGAATCAAGTGTCGCCCGCTCTGGTTAAGGGCGAAGAAGAGAAGCCGATGGATGTTCCAAAAAATCTTCATATCCTTCTGGTTGATGACGAAAAACCGATCTGCACTGCTCTCAAGAAATTTTTTGAAGCTAAAGGACATTCCGTAACCACTGCTCTTTCCGGAAAAGAGGGACTCCAGGCTTTCAAAAAGGGGAGCTTCGACTTAGTCCTTGCGGACATAACCATGCCGGATATGGACGGAGTGGAATTGATTTCTAAACTAAAAAAGATTGATCGGCAGGTGAAGTTTATCGTTTTGACCGGACATATAGCGGATGAGAAATTCGAGAAGGTTAAGAAAGCTGGAGCCGATCAGATAATGGTGAAGCCTTTTAGAAATGAGGAATTATATCAAGCCATAGGGAAAATATTTGCAATCTGATCTCATCCCTTCACCCTCGCCATCGATGGAGAGGGGAAAGGAGATGAGAAACATCTAAATCATTGATGGACGGCTAAGAGCTTATCCAGACTGATCTTGGATTTAAAGGTTTGAGTGGTTAAAGAAACACTTTTTATCTTGCTCACATCATAAAAGGCGACTTTCCTACAATGCCAGCAATAACATAAGACAAACCAGTTTCCATTTTTCGATACCAAAGCATAAGGCTCGATCAAGAACTCATCCCAACTGTTTCCCTGTTTTCTGCACCTTATTCTTATCGCCCTTTCTTGGTCTATTGCCAGACGAAGCAGTTTGAACATCAAAGAGAACTTTGATGTTTCGTAGGGGGAACTGGTTACATCTTGTTCCACCTGCTTTGTTCTATCCTGCTCTCCTAGAGATAACCTCTTCTTTCCAGTTTCCAATTTGACGAGGATATTTCTTGCTAATTTTTGCAATGAACGGTCAGCCTCTATTGGGGAGAACTCAAAAGCAAAGTGTAAGGTGGAGAGTTCCTCTTCTGTCAGGTTAAGGGTGGGGAGAAAAGCACCCTCCAAAAATTTGTATCCATGCTCATGATATATGGGAAGTTGGGCTGAGGCAAGGCTGTTTATATCTCTGAAGATGGTCCGTTCGGACACCTCACATTTTTCAGCTAACCCTTTAGATGTCAAATCGTGGTGAGTCTTAATCAGATTTATCAGGTGAAGAAGCCTCTCGGCTTTTGCCATTTTTAATCTCAATTGGGCATTCTCTTTCAGGGGAGAGTCCATTCTCTCCCATTTTAAAAGGTATGGCTCTGTCTGCGCCACACCTAAAAACTCCCTCCCCCCTTTCTTGAATTCAAGGAAACCCGACGGGTCAAAAATAAATATGCAAATTTCGTGCAATTTCTGATGTAACCCCTAACCCGTTATAATCCAACAACATACGCAAAAATGGATGTTTTTAGGATTTAACAAATTGGGACTTTTTGCGACCCAAACATTCGGTAAACCCTGCAGGGGCTTCATATTCTTGCGAAAGTAGAAGTGGAGACTTTTTGCCACACAATGTCCGATTTTGTCCCATTAGTGGGAAAGGAGGAATTATTTCGGAAGGAAAAATGTTTTGTTTAATCTATATCATACTTCTTAAGCTTCCTGTATAAGGTGCGTCTATCCATGCCCAAAATCGAAGCCGCCTTGCTTTTGTGTCCACCAGTTTTTTTGAGTATCATTTTGATATATTCTTTTTCCACTGTTTCCAAGGATATGCCTTCTTCTCCAGCTCGCCGGATGCGTCTCTCTTCAGGAAACTGAATTTCAGGAGGAAGATGTTCTGGTAGGATATCTTCTGAATCACACACCAGCACCGCCCTCTCGATGGCGTGTTCTAATTCCCGCACATTACCAGGCCAGTCGTAATCCAGAAGCAGATTCAAAGTTTCTTTTGAAATCGTCCTGACCTCTTTTCTCAAGGAGCTATTATATTTTTTTAGAAAATGTTTAGCCAACATGGGAATGTCTTCCCTCCGCTCTTTAAGCTCCGGGAGACGTATAGACATGACCCTTAGGCGATAATATAGATCACTACGAAAGGATCCCTTATTGACCTCTTCTTGCAGCTCGTGATTTGTAGCGGCAACGAGCCTTATGTCCACCTTCTCTCCCTTTGTTCCTCCTACGGGGGTAATGTTCTGGTCTTCGATGGCCCTCAACAGCTTTACCTGGACGGAAGGAGGAATCTCGCCAATCTCGTCTAAAAATAACGTCCCCTGGTGGGCCTCCTGGAACAAACCCCGCTTGTCCCTAAGGGCTCCGGTAAAAGCTCCTTTTATATATCCAAAAAGTTCAGATTCCAACAAGGTCTCAGGAATGGCGCTAGAGTTGACCACCACAAAAGGTTTTTCTTTTCTTTTACTATTGAAATGAATAGCTTTTGCCACCAGCTCCTTTCCTGTGCCGGTCTTCCCAGTTATTAGCACCGTGGTATCAGTTTTTGACACCCTTTTTATCATCTCGAAAACATCTTGCATGGCTTTGCTTTTGCCAATTATGTTGTCGAACTTATATCTTTGTTCAACTTGCTGGGTTAAATATTCTATCTTTTTTCGAAGGGCTCTGTCTTCTAAAGCTTTTTTAATGACGATCAAAATTTCTTCAGTTTTAAATGGCTTGGTTATGTAATCAAAAGCGCCATTTTTCATGGCTTCCACTGCAGAGTCGATAGTGCCGTAGGCTGTCATCACAACCACATAGGTTTGGGGGGAAATCCTTTTTATAACCCTCAAAACCTCCATCCCGTCAATTCCCGGCATTTTCAAATCAGTCAAGGCAATATCAAAGAAATCCTGTTTTATTTCTGTTATCCCGCCCGCACCGTCACCTGAAATTTCAACATCGAATCCCTCTCTATCCAAGATCTTCTTTAGCACTTCCCGTAATCTCTTATCGTCTTCAATTATTAGTATTCTATGCTTGTCCGGCATCTTTCTCTACTTTCTTCCTCGTTGGATATTTTACGAAAGCTCCCAAAACGAATAGGCACATCCCTCCTAAACACCCACAACAAAACAATTTTACTCTTTTCGGCACGATTTGTCAATGGGCAAATGATGGCATTTTTCCAAAGACATTTCCTCACCTGCGGATTGACTATTTTCTAATTTCCCATACCCATTCCTATTTTCGGTTCTTCTCCCCACCTTTAGCGGGGTTGGAATTTTTGATAAGAACAACAATCTCCAAAAGGATTCACCCTGACTTCTCCCGCCAGAGGCGGGATCAGTCCGAGGGAAGGGCACTCTTGACCAACCAGTTATGAATCCTAATGCGAGTCCATCTATGAAACCCTTTCTCTATAAGTCACAACTTGGTTTTTGATCAAGTTTTCATTTTTCATACCGATTTAATTATTGTATTAACTTCACCTTATTATTTTAGGGTAAGAAATGAAAGGAGTCAAAAATGGATAAACTCCAAAGAGAGATAAAAAAAGTTCAAAAAAGAGATTGGCAGCTTTGGAGTTTAATGATTTTTCTCTTTCTGATTTTTACCAGCTTTATCGTGCTGATCATTTTTTATTCCGACCTGCAGGAGATCTTTTCGGAGCGGATTGACGCATTCATGTTTAATTTTCTATTAGTTGGATTTGTAGCCCTCTCCTTATTATTCATTGGCTATGTAGTGGTGAAGGAAATCGCCGTAAAGAAGCTTCAAAAGCATCTGGTCGAGCAAAGGATTACCTCCCAGGTGTTGGAGAAACGTTTGACCGAGCTTACCGCTTTATTCGAGTTAAGCAATCTGGTCAATTCCCAGCTCGATCTTTCCGCCATATTGGATATCATATCCAGCAAAGCCTTAAGATGCCTGGGCGGAGATCAATCTTCGCTTTTCCTTTATGATCCGCAAAAGAACAGACTTCGCTGTGTCTCAGTTTGGGGTCCTGAACACGAATTGGTCAAAAATGCCGAAATCGAGATCGGAAAAAGCGTGGCCGGATGGGTGATGAAACACGGAAAGCCCTTGCATTTAGGTGAAGATCTGGAGGCTTATCGGTTCGCAGATTTTGTGAAAAAGAGAAAGAAGATCACCTCCAGTTTGTGTGTTCCCTTGATGGTCAAAAACAGGGCTAAAGGGGTCTTAAATGTCAATTTGATGGAACAGGTTGGAGACCCCCCACCAGGCGGGGATAGAAAATTCACGGAGAATGATCTGAAGCTGATCTCCATATTTGCTGAAAATGCCGCCATCGCCATCGAAAAGGCGGAGCTTTATGCGGAGCTAAAGAACAAGACCGAGACTTTAGAAAAGACCATCGAAGAGTTAAAAGCCACCCAGGATCAATTGATTCAGTCAGAGAAGTTAAGGGCTTTGGGGAACTTAGCCTCAGGTGTGGCGCACGATTTCAATAATATCTTAGCCGCAATTTTGGGAAGAACCCAGCTTCTTTTGCGGAAGGTTCAAGATCCAGAGTTTTTAAAATGGCTCAAGGTGATCGAGCAGTTGACCAATGCCGGAGCGGAGACGGTGGAGCAAATCCAAAAATTCGCCAGAACCCATAGAGCTCGCTCGGAAAAAGACTTCAGTGAATTAGATATAAATGAGATTGTTCAAGAGGTTTTTGAAATAACCAGACCCAAGTGGAAAGGCGAGGCTGAACTTAAAGGGATAAAAATTGAGATCCAAACAGATTTAGGGAAGCTATCCCAACCCATAGGAAATGTCTCTGAGATCAAAGAGGTATTGACCAACATGATCTTCAACTCCATCGAAGCTTTGCCCGAAGGGGGCAAAATTATTATAAGAACCAGGATGCGAGGAGAGGACGTCCAGATTTCGGTAACGGACAACGGCTTGGGCATGATCGAAGAGGTGAAGAAAAAGGTATTTGAGCCATTTTTCACCACCAAAAGGGACAAAAGGAACGGGTTAGGTTTAAGCGTAGCTTACGGGATAATCACCAGACATAACGGAGAAATAAACGTGGAGAGCCAACCCGGCGAAGGGACCACCTTTACCATCAAACTTCCAACCAAACAAAAGGAATTAGAGAAAGTTGAAGTTTTGTCCGAATCTGGATCCATAGGATAGGTCCGAAATGGTAAAGCCTTTCGGATTCATCCTGAAGAATGAATTCTTTAGAGGTCATCTTTGAAGGATAAAAAAGTCCTGTAATTAGCCCTCCTAATGAATCCAACAGCATTCAGGCCGTGGTCC
>JALHUP010000309.1 GCA_022866585.1 Candidatus Zixiibacteriota bacterium
ATATGAAGAGGAATCCAGCCCTTACTTCAGTTCGGCTCGCATCTGGGACGATGGTATCTTGGATCCCTTAGAGACCAGAACTGCCTTAGCTTTAGGAATCTCCATGGCACTCAATGCTCCTATACCTGATCAAAGATTCGGAGTTTTCAGGATGTAACAAACCATACAACCTAAAAAGGTTGTTTTTTGGAAATACAACTAAAATTGGTTGTATTAACACGAACCTAATTATTTCTGATACAATGTTGCCCCCTCACCCTGACCCTCTCCCCAAAGGGGAGAGGGAAGTATGCTGGATCTTCAGGGGGAGGGAAATTCAAATAATCTACTGTATTCAAGCAGAAGAGTTTTTGTAAATTTCACATAACGAGGTTTGAAAATTGTCTAAAGAAAAAACTTTTGAGACCATCTCTTATTCTATAGAAAATCAAATAGCAAAGGTCACGCTCAACCGACCAGAAGTTCACAATGCTTTCAACGAAGTCATGATTCGGGAGCTTCTGGAAGTTTTTCAAGAAATATCGAAAAGCGAAGATATTCGAGTAGTTATTCTAACAGGGAGGGGAGAATCATTCTGTGCAGGTGCAGATTTAAACTGGATGAAGAGGATGATAAATTTTAGCTACGAGCAAAACCTGGAGGATTCTTTAAAATTAGCTGAGCTATTCTTCCTTATGTATTCTCTGCCCAAGCCGATCATTGCCGCGGTAAACGGGGCGGCTATTGGTGGAGGGACGGGTTTGGTCGCAGTATGTGATATTGCGATAGCATCAGAGAATGCCAAGTTCAGTTTAAGCGAGGTGAAATTAGGATTGGTGCCTGCATGTATCTCTCCCTATGTAATCCGAAAGGTGGGCGAAGGAAGATGTCGAGAGTCTTTTCTTACTGGAGAGAGAGTCACAGCCCAAAGAGCCTTGGAGCTTGGTTTAGTGAATCAGGTCGTACCTCTGACGCAGTTACATATAGCGGTGGACGAGAAAGTGAAACAACTTCTTTCCAGCGGTCCCAAAGCGATAGCTATGTGCAAGGAATTGTTGAAAAATGTGCCTGGCATGAGTTTCGATAAGGCTATGACTTATACTGCTGAAATGATTGCTTCCATGCGAATAGGGGATGAAGGACAGGAGGGGATGAATGCATTCCTGGAGAAAAGAAAGCCGAAGTGGACAAGGTAAAAAGGTTGCGGTTTTGGTTAGGTATCGTTTAAGAAGTCATCGTCAATCGTTTATCGTCTAAAAGACAACGACAGACGAAACCGAGAGACGACTTACGATACGTAGCCGAAGCCTAAACCGCAAACGATAAACATTGAAACTTTTTAAAAACTTTATGAGGCGAGAAAAAATCATAAAACAATTAGATTGGATTAGAGAAAAATTTGGCAGTATAGATGAATATATCAAAATTCACTATGGCAAAGAAGCTCCGTTTTCCATTATCGGGGATTTTTGTCTGGTTCATCTGGACAATCCAGATGAAAAAGCTGTCAAAGAACGGGAAGAGGAATTTTTGAAAGATGATGGGCTTGAAGATGATTGCCCCTTATGCCAAATGCAAAGGGAAGAAGGCGGATTTGTGGTTTATGATGGGTGTGGCGGGTGGTGTCCAGAGTGCAAGCAAAAGGAAACCTGCGAGAGTTATGACCCTGAAGAATGGAAGGAAGAGAGGATAGGAGAAGTTAACTCCGAGGTAAAAGGTGAAGTAAAGGAACTACCAAATAGCCCTTGGTCGAGAAGCTTCGTAAATATGGAAAGTATAGACCAGATGCCTTTGGATTTGGCTATACAGATTTTATTGTTCGGTGTTTTAGGACATGCAACGGAATTAAAAATAGATTTGGAAAACCATAACTATGCTGAAAATGTAATTCAAGGTTTCTTGGATCCTCTAGAATCAGCCTGCCAAGACTTGAAATATTTTTTGACAAGTAACTCAACACCATTTGTACCTGAGGAAATTTCGGTTAATATTCAGGTAGCTATTTCTTCGTTATCTCAACTTACTTCCGGCGAATTTGAGGAAAAGGCAAAGGATTTGATTCTAAAGTTAGAAAAGCTTTTGAATTTAGTTGAGCGAACTGAGGGTTAAAAGGATTTTTTGATCTTTACATGATAAAGAAGATTTTGATAGCCAACCGGGGGGAGATTGCGGTGAGGGTGATAAACGCCTGTAGAGAAATGTCTATTCCTACGGTGGCAGTGTATTCAACCGTAGATAGAAAATCTTTGCATGTGCAGATGGCTGATGAAGCTATCTGTATTGGAGACCCGCCGCCTTTCGAAAGCTATCTTAACATCAATAAGATCATTGCGGTTGCCAAACAAACCGGTGTAGATGCCATTCATCCCGGATATGGATTCTTAGCAGAAAATCCCGATTTCTCTGCCAGATGTGAACAAGAGGGGATCATCTTCATCGGACCAAATTCCAAAGCGTTGCGACTGGTAGGGGATAAGGTGGCATCACGGGAGACTATGACCAAAGCGAAAATTCCTATAATTCCGGGGATGATGACTAAGGGAACGAAGATAAAGGAATTTAAGGAAGCGGCAGAGAAAATTGGCTATCCGGTGATGATCAAAGCTTCCGCAGGTGGTGGGGGCAAAGGCATGCGGATAGTAAGCTCTCCCGATGAATTGGAAAAAGGGGTAGAGGCGGGAATGCGGGAGGCTAAGTCTGCCTTTGGAGATGAATCGGTATATCTTGAAAAATATATCGAGGAACCCCGGCATGTCGAGTTTCAGGTCTTGGCGGATAATTTTGGAAATGTGATACATCTTTGTGAAAGGGAATGTTCTATTCAGAGAAGACATCAGAAGATTGTGGAGGAAACTCCTTCCTGTGCTATCGACGATGAGATGAGAAAGAAGATGGGTAAAATTGCCACTGAGGTCATCCTTGTTTCCGGCTATAATAATGCCGGAACAGTGGAATTTCTTTTGGACAAAAATAAAAATTTCTACTTTCTGGAGGTGAATGCCCGAATCCAGGTGGAACATCCCATCACTGAATTGGTCACCGGAGTCGATCTGGTGAAACAACAGATAAGAATTGCGTCGGGAGAAAAGCTAAACCTAAAACAAGAGGATATAAAACAAAGAGGGCACGCCATAGAATGTAGAATCTATGCAGAAGATCCGGAAAACAATTTTTTCCCGTCTTCTGGGAAAATACTCTTCATGCAAGAGCCAACAGGTCCCGGAATCAGGCATGATTGCGGGATATATTCAGGTTTTGAGGTCTCGGTATATTATGATCCCATCCTCTCCAAAGTCATTACCTGGGCGGAGACCAGAGAAGATGCACGCAGACGGATGATATTGGCTTTATCCCGTTACACCATCTTAGGAATCAAAACCACCATAGGGTTTCTC
>JALHUP010000310.1 GCA_022866585.1 Candidatus Zixiibacteriota bacterium
AGACCTTGTAATGTTTTGGAAAACATCCATCTTTTAATCAACTGCACAAAATCTTATTCCTTCCCATCCTCTCATGCCATGAATATGTTCACAGGTGTCACTTTGCTTTCTGATAGTTATCGAAAGATCAGGGTGATTTTGTTTATCATAGCGCTTTTGGTCTCGTATTCACGCATCTATGTGGGTGTGCATTATCCTTTCGATGTTTTAGCCGGAGCAATTTTGGGAATCTTTTGTGCTTTTATCATTTTGATTCTTTATAAATTTGTCTCGAAAAACTTCAGAGGATTTTCCTATTTATCGTGAACGGAGTCCAAACATGGAAAAGAATCTATCGGGACTCAAAATAAAACTGGTTCAAGGTGACATCACCGATTTGGAAGTGGATGCTATCGTAAATGCGGCTAACAACCATCTATGGATGGGAGCGGGTGTGGCAGGTGCAATCAAACAAAAAGGGGGAAAAGAGATTGAAGATGAGGCAATGAAGAAGGGTCCTATACCGATTGGTGAAGCTGTTGTTACCTCTGCCGGAAAATTAAAGGCCAAATATGTGATCCACGCCGCAGTAATGGGGCAGGATTTGGTAACCAATGAAGAGTATATAAAAAATGCCACCTTGAATAGTCTGAAAAGAGCCGAAGAGTTGAAAATAAAATCTATCGCCTTTCCTGCTTTTGGCACCGGGGTGGGAGGATTTCCAATAGATAGATGTGCCCAAATAATGCTTGACCAAGTCAAAGATTTCTCAAAGAAAATAAAATATTTAAAAGAAGTTCTATTTGTCCTCTTTGATAAGAAAAGTTATGATGTCTGGAATATAAAGCTTTAGCTTCAGCTTTGAGCAGACTTAAGGGAGACACAAAAAATCGGTTTAAAATTCTTGACAAACATCGTATTCTTTTTATATTGAAACGGAAATAGAGTAGTTCGTACTCCCGAGTAACTCAGTCGGTAGAGTAGGTGGCTGTTAACCACCCTGTCGCTGGTTCGAGTCCAGCCTCGGGAGCTTTTTATTGGTGGAGCAAAACTTTCTTTTATGATGGCTATTAACCACTCCCGCCATCGGCGGGATTCGAGTCCAGCTTCGGGAGCTTTTTAATTCAGAAGTTTGTTCTCTCTTCTTGGCTTTAGCAGAAACAATTTCTCTACAAACGTCAACTCGAAGTAGTTCTACCACTAAGATGATTTATGAGAGGTAAAAGGTTAAAATCGGTCTTTTTCATTTGACAACATCTTTTAGAAATAATATTTTTCATTTGTTTTTAACCTTAGGAGTATCAAAGTGGAAAAGGCGATTTCTATATTCATGATGATATTGTTTCTTGGGTCATATTCCTCAGCTCAATCCTCAGAGAAGATTGAGGAAGCCAAGGCTTGCTTTGAAAACTATGTGAAAGCATTAAAGGAGGGCGATGAGGAAAAGGCAAAGGAATATTGGAATAGAAAGGAAAAAGAAAGATACAAAATCTATGATTGGCAATTAAGAGACATGTTTTTCAGAAAAGTAAATCTTGAAAGTGTAGATTACAAAATAAGAAAAGTGGAGGAGACGGATGGATATATAATCATACATGTTGACTGGTATTATCCGGAGGACAGCTCAAAAGTTATCCAAAAGGACGTAAGATATTTTATCCGTGAAGATAAGAAAATGGTGGGCGCAAATCCGATTTTCATTCTCACCAGGGATTGGCTGAAAAAAGAATCCAAACATTTTGTTTATCATTTCAAAACAAGGAAGGATGAGCCCGATCAAAAACTTCTGGACAAAATGGATAACTTTTATGAGAAGATTGTCAACTTCTTGGACGTGGATTATCAGGATAGGATCGACTATTTCAGATGTGATTCCGCAAAAGAAGTGGGTGGGCTTTTCAATCTGGAAAGAAGTTTAGCTCGATGTGATATGATTAATGGGGTAGTAGCTGGCATACAAAATTTCGTGCCCCATGAGATAGTGCATGTCATTTCTTTCAAGATCATGTCTCCTGAGGAAGAAAGATTACCCGAAACATATTTAAACGAAGGATTGGCGTATTATCTGGGAGGGGCAACTTTTTTCTCATCGGACACCTTGCTTTCCTGGGCAAAAACCAAAATCTTAAAAGACCCCAAAGTTTCTCTGGACAGTTTAGTTCTACGAACGGAGAAATATCAAGGCAATGAAGGTGCGGCTTTGATGTCTTCTTTAGTCAAATTCCTCATAGAAAACTATGGCTTAGATAAATTCAAAAAGTTGTATAGCCTGGGAAAGACATACGATCAACGAATAGAGACTTTAGAAGACATTTATGGAGAGACGACCAAACGATTGGAAAAAAAGTGGAAAAATTTTGTTTTATCCTTGCATTAAAACCCAGTAGGTCGGGCTTCCGTAGGATGCCCGATAAACAAATTTGATAAAAGTGAATCTGAATCAGGAAAAGATTTTGGAGTTTATCTCCCAAGGGGTTTATCGTCCTCTGAAATTACGGGAATTGGCAAGGACCATGAAGATCCCCGAAGAGGAATACGGTGGTTTCAGGAGAACGGTTCGCTCTATGCTCAGGGATGGACTTTTGGTCAAAATAAAAAGGGGAAGACTGGGATTGCCGGATAAGCTGAATCTGGTGGTGGGGAATTTGGTTTCTATCAAAAATGGATATGGCTTCGTTGTCCCGGAAGATAGGGGCGAAGATGTTTATGTCAAAGCAGAAGATATTGGAACTGCCCTGCACGGAGATAAGGTGGTGGTCAGATTGTATGGCAGAAGAAGTGGACCCACCCGTGAAGGGGCAGTAATAAAAATCCTCAAAAGAGCACGCACAAACTTAGTGGGAACTTACCACCAAGGAAAATTCTTTAACTTCGTGAAGCCGGACGATCACAGAATTAAAAGAGACATATATATTGCTCCTCTCAACTCCAAAGAAGCACATGAGGGACAGAAAGTATTGGTTTCTCTGGAAGAATGGATCGATCCACATTTAGGACCTGAGGGGAAAATCGTGGAAGTTTTGGGTTATCCAGACGATCCGGGCATGGACATTTTGACCTTGATAAAAGACTACGGTCTTCCTTTGAGTTTTACCGAAGAGGTGGAAAAAGAGGTGGAGGAGTTGCCCCAAAAGATTGGGAAAAAGGAATTGGAAAGGCGACTTGATTTCAGAAACAAGAATTGCTTCACCATAGATCCTTTTGACGCCAAAGATCATGATGATGCAGTTTCATTGGAAAGAAAAGCAAATGGCAATTATCTTTTGGGCGTGCATATTGCGGATGTCTCCTATTATGTTAAAGAAAATTCGATTTTGGATCGGGAAGCTTTGAAAAGGGGGAATTCCATCTATCTGGTGGATCGGGTGATTCCCATGCTTCCGGAAAGACTTTCCAACGATCTGTGTAGTTTAAAACCCCATAGAAACAGATTGACCTTCAGCTGTCTTTTAGAGCTTGATCCAGATGGAGAATTAGTTAAATACCAGATTGTGGAAAGCGTGATCAGAAGCAAAGCCAAACTGGACTATGATGAGGTTCAAAGATTCTTTGATGCCGGGGAATCTACGGCACGACTCAAAGGTTTAGAAGATGATCTTTTGGAGATGAAAAAACTTAGCCAGAAGCTTTTAGCCAAAAGAATTGCAAAAGGGAGTTTGGATTTTGATCTTCCAGAGGCGAAGGTGATCTTGGGAAAGGATGGAAAAGTGCAGGAGATATTTGAGGTGGCAAGATTGGAAAGTCATAGGCTGATTGAGGAGTTCATGCTCCTTGCCAATCAAACTGTGGCGAAACATGTGAGCCGTTTGGGTATGCCATTTTTGTATAGAGTGCATGAGGAGCCGGACACAGAGAAGATGCAGGCATTTTCCGATTTTGTGGCAACCCTGAGTTATTCTTTTAAGTTTTCAGGAAAGATCCGTCCCAAAAAGATCCAAAGATTTTTGAAATCAGTGGAGGGTAAACCCGAAGAGGAATTGATAAATGAGCTTCTATTGAGATCATTGAAAAAGGCCTGTTACCAGCCTGAAAATATTGGGCACTTCGGTTTAGCTTTCGCACATTATACTCACTTTACTTCCCCCATTAGAAGGTATCCCGATCTTTTGGTACACAGGCTTTTAAAAGAGATAGAAAATAAAAAATATACATTTGAAAGACAAAATCAACTCCTTCACCGACTCCCCAAAATCGGAGAAATCACTTCCCAGATCGAGAGATTGGCAGATGAGGTGGAAAGGGAATCCATAAGGATCAAGCAGATCGAATATATGGGAGATAAGTTGGGTGAAGAATACGAAGGATTGATTTCCGGAGTGGTTCCCTTTGGATTTTTTGTCAGATTGGATAATCTTTTGGCGGAGGGGTTGGTGCGGGTTTCCAGCCTGGAAGATGATTATTATATATATGATGAAAAAAGGCACCGGTGGGTGGGAAGACATAACAAAAAAATCTTTAAACTTGGTGATAGGGTAAAAGTCTTAGTGGTAAGAGTAGACAAGGAAGAAAAAGAGATAGATTTTGTCGTAGTGAATAATAAGTTTTATCCGTCATTTAAGAGAAAAAAAAGAGGCAGAAAAAATATAAAAAAAACTAAAAGATGAAAGAGCGTAAAGCAAGACTACAATGCAAAATTCAAAACTGTGATTCCGAAGATGAACCAAGAAACCAAAATACTTGTGATAAGTCAGGACAAAAAGCTTCACCAAGAGATAAAGAAAACTTTGTCCGATCTTTCTGGTGAGATCAAATGGGCTCAGACAAGCCGTGACGCCTTGAAAAAACTGAAAGAGGAAAAATTTGATCTGGTGGTCATCGATTCTGGCATTGAAGACCTATCCTGTGATCTTTTGATCAAAAAGATTCTAACCAAAAATCCTTATGCGGATGTCTTGGTGGGGCTGGAGGTTAAAGATAAGGAAAGGGAGAAGGAATTTTCGGATTGCGGAGCGGATGAGATTTTTGAGCTTCCCTTGAAACCAGAAGAATTTCACCTGAAGATCAAAAAAATCCTCAAAGAAAAAAGCTTTTTGGAATCGTGCGGGTTGGTGGGGAAATCTATTGAACTGAAACGGATTGCCGAGTCAGCCCTTCAGGTTGCTCCCACCAATATAACCGTTTTGATCACAGGTGAATCGGGAACCGGGAAGGAATTGATCGCCCGTGCCATTCACAACAACAGTCTGAGAAAAAATAAACCTTTCGTTGCCGCCAACATAGGAGCGTTGGCGGAAGGAGTTTTGGAGAGTGAGCTTTTCGGACACGAGAAAGGGGCTTTCACCGGTGCGGTCAGTCGGAGGCAAGGGCTTTTTGAAACGGCACACACCGGGACTATATTCTTAGATGAGATTGCGGAATTCAAGCCAGCCACACAAGTTAAGCTCCTTCGCGTTTTGGAGGAAAAAAGCTTTATGCGAGTTGGTGGCTCTTCTGATATTAAGGTGGATGTTCGGGTAATTGCGGCTACCAATCAAAATTTAGAGCAAAAGGTAAGAGATGGAACTTTCCGATCTGATCTTTATTTCAGATTGGCGGTGGTGAAAATTGACGTTCCACCGCTTCGAGAAAGAGTCAAGGATATTCCAATTTTAGTCTACAATTTTATTGAAAAGTTAAATCAGGAGAGTCCCAGAAAGATTTTGGGCATAACAGATGAAGCATTGGAGCTTTTGATCAGGTATCATTGGCCCGGCAATGTGAGGGAGATGAGAAATTTTTTGGAGAGCATGCAGGTTTTAGCTCCGGATAAAAGGATTGAGGCATCCGAGGTAAGAAAATATGTTGAGAAACAGATGGAATACAACCGGCAGCTTCCGGTGATCACCGGCAAATCCGTGGAGACAGCTGAACATGAACTGATCTATCAGGCTATCTTGAGCTTACGATCTGAAATTATCAATTTAAGAAAAGCGATGTTGGGTCAAGGAGAGCTTAGACCCGAATATAGGGTTGAACCAGAGGGTTCGACTTGGTCAGGGCAAATCAAAGAGGCAGAGATAAGCAACAATTTCAGCATCGAGGAAATGGAAAAAGATTTGATCGAGAGAACCTTAAGATACACCCGAGGAAACCGAAAAAAAGCCTCCAAGCTTTTAGGCATCGGGGAAAGAACGTTGTATAGAAAGATAGATAGATATAAATTGAGATAATAATTCAGTGTTGGTTCGGGAATTGGATTTCCCGAACCATTACTCGTTGGTTCAGGGTCCCTCATCCTGAAACCGGACTGGTAAAAAAATTAAAAGTATGTAATGACCAAATACATATCGGACACCCAAGAGGACGATTTGGAATATAGTTTAAGATGAGTTTAGTTTCAAGTTTAATTTTTGCATGGGAGTCATTTTATTAATACCTCCGTGAGGTCTTTTGTGGTTATAGTAGAAGA
>JALHUP010000311.1 GCA_022866585.1 Candidatus Zixiibacteriota bacterium
AGTCCGATCTCGCTAGCGTCGAGGTCTTTTACTCCAAGCGCGTTGGATACACGCATATAGTAAAGCTCGGCTCGAATAACTGCGTCATTGGTGACGAAAACTTTGATTCCACCGCCAACATCTGGAAGAATCATAGTCATCTCATCTGCCGCGCCTACATCACCGGAATGGCTGATAAAACCAAATCCCCCGAATATAAAAGGAACATACTTGCTTTCACTTTTTCGCTCAAAGTGATAAGCCGCATTGAAGATTCCGCCGAAGTTAGTCTCAGAATAATCGTCTCCCACTTCCGGGTTTACGCTGTAATTTTGGATCAATAACTGCGGCTCCAGTGCCAGCTTAGGGATCACAAAGTACCCAATTCTGGGCATAAGCGATATCTCTCTTATGGAATAAGCATCCTTATAAGAAGTGTTAGTAAAAGAAATACTGCCACCCAACTCAATTCTTCCCTTGGCTGTTTTCTCTCCCTGTGAGAAAGCAAAATTCAGCGGAACAAATGATACTGCCAATAAAATCATGACTATCAAAGATATCTTTTTCATTTCTTATCCCTCATTTTTAAAAGTTTACAATTAAAATCCATCAAACCAAAAAACCTCTATTTCTATTTGAGCTATCACCTCCTTTGTCGATAGTAGGTTGGATTTCTCGCCTTATGGAAGGATTTTTCTCGCTCGGGCGGGGGTTTACCCCCCCGCCCAAACAACAGCAAAACTAACTCACTCCTTCAATAAATTACACCCCCTCCGGGGTTATGACGTAATCACCTGGAATGAGATGTTGCAGAATTCTTTTTATTCTTTCTTGCCAGTGAACAGGTAGTAGGTCACTCCAGCACCGAAGGTCAAGAATCCCTGGTTAGCAAAATCCTCACCGAATTTATCCTTGTTCTTCATCATTACCATGTGGTAGTTCAACCTTCCGAAGACAGCAAGCTTTTCCATGGCGAAGTATTCCACCCCAGCACCGAAGTTGATCCCCAGGCTGGATGCTTTGAACTCCGCAGTTGTGTCGCAAGGGGCAGGGAGCTTATCGGTTCTTTCGTTTTTAGAGAAATACCACATATACATGCCTGCGCCTGCGGTGACGAAGGGATTAAGTTTGTTATTTTCAGCCTTCATCATAGGCCCAAAGTTGTAGATGCCGTTTAAGCTAAAATAAGGCATATTCAAAGCCGGGGTCTGATCCTTCAACTCCGGCGGTCTTTTATCCTTCTTAATGGGCATGTAGCCATAGCCGAAATTAGCGGCTACCGCCACCTTGTCTATAATCACATATTTTATCTCTGCTGCAGGAAATGCATACATGCCTACATAATCTGACATTTTATCTTCCGAGCTGACTTTTCCGTTTATGGGCATGATACCACCGGCCCAGCCACCAAAGCCGATATGTTTAGACATATCCATCGCATATGCGGTGCTCCCGCAGAAAACCACGATGGTAAAGATGATAATCAGCTTTTTCATAAAATTTCCCTCCTCTCGTTTTGGTTAAGGGTCAATAAGGAAACCCAATACTCTTCCTTTAATATTTTTTCCTCCTTCACCTCCTTTGTTTACTTAAGGTTTTATGTTACAATTTTTAATAACACTTAAATATACCCTTTCCTCTGGCTAAATTTTGAGAAAGTATACAACACCCTTTTTATTTTGTCAACAATTTTTTTTATTTTTTTTTGAAGGATAAAGGGTCCTCCTTCGGGCGGGGGTTGAACCCACTAGTGTCCTCGAGATTTAGGGATAGCAAAAACCTTGTTATTGTTCTAATCTCAAGATGCATTCGCACTGACTTTAGTCAGGTGTTGGAGCTTACGCCACTAAAGTGGCTGG
>JALHUP010000312.1 GCA_022866585.1 Candidatus Zixiibacteriota bacterium
AACTTTTCAATACCACAGACTAAATGATACCCTCTATTCCGCCACCGTAGGAATACAAAATCAGGATGGCACGACCGGTCTGGAGATTTTCTGTAACCAAAAGTATTTGGAAGATTCCCTATGGATAAGGATAAGACCCAGCTGGGTTTTGGTCGATTCGATGTGGGGAACAATTCAACCGGGAGAAAGCAAAACCTTAAACCTGACTTTTGATCGGCTCTCTTATCCTCGGGGAATTTATCATGCCAACTTAATCATAGAAAGTTGGGATAAGAATCATAATTTAGATACTATCCGAATTCCATTAACTCTGTGCATTGACACCACCACTTCAGTCGATTTTGACGAAGACCAAAAACCTTCCATTTTCGCTCTTTCTCAGAATTATCCCAATCCCTTCAATCCCGTTACTAAAATCCACTATGTAGTAGGGGGCAGGCAAACGAAAGCGGCGGACAATTCTTTTACCCACACCACCCTTAAAATTTATAATATTCTGGGACAGAAGGTGAGGACTCTGGTGGACGAGCCGAAAAGAGCCGGAAGCTATGAAGTGATCTGGGACGGGAAGGATGACCAGGGCAAAGATGTTGCCAGCGGAATCTATTTTTACCAATTGACCGCCGGAGATTGCAAAGAGACCAAAAAGATGACCTTGATCAGATAGATCAATCGAATTGTAGTATTTTTTTCCATTTTCTAAACGTTGGTTCGGGGTGCCCCCACCCCGAACCAGACATGTTGCGGGGTAAGGGTATCCCGCAACAACAAAGCATCAAAAACGAATCCGTCCTTCATTGGTGACGGACGCCCTCGTCCATCACCAGTCAATTTTTGTTCGTGCGGGAATTGTCGTCAAAATCCCGCTTCGCGGGAGATTTTTCCGCCTTTGGCGGAAGCGGAAAGACGTACTTAATGCGAACAGAATTCAAAGGGACAGTCCCGCCAAAGGCGGGATTTTCAGGCAGTGGGTCTTAAATCTCCCCCAGTGATTTGGAGACTCGTATGAGTGCATACGCAGTGCCCCACGACATCACGCCTTTGGGAAAAGACGAAATGTAGTGCCACACTCTCTCGGTGGGCCCGTAAGTGCTTGGGAGACAATAACACTTTTTCTGCAAGTGCTTAAAACGAGCCTGACAGGAGTCTCAAATGTAGGGACGACCCTTCCTTCAACTTTGCTCTCTTCGACAGGCTCAGGGACAGTGAGCAAGGTTAAACTGTCAGGATGGTGATCCCTTCGACGGAGTTTACCCTTAGCGTAGAACGGGCTCAGGATAAACTTGTCGAACCGTGGGTCGTCCGAAATCTCTCAGTCCGAAAGAAAAGTTCACGCTAAGGGAAAGGTAGGGGTGAGGTAACAGGTTAAACAATTCCTCTCTCGGAAAGCTTTTTGGCCATTTTCTCCACGTGTGTCCCAGCCCAATATATCCTGTCACAAACAGAGCAATAAACAAAATTTTCCTGAGTTTGGTAGACGTAAGGATGAAGGCGGTCCTTGATTTTTTCTTTTTTTATCTCTTGCAAAGGCTGATTGCAGACCATACAGCGGGAAAAAAGATTATCCTTATCTATTTTTAGCTTGAAATGGTCGATCACCTGCTTTAATTGTTCCAAGGGCTTTTCACTTTGGATCAAAAGATATTTGTCTTTGATTTTGAACCGGGATAGCTTTGTATCCCGGCTCAATATAATACGATCTTCCTTCAAAGCCAAAGAGACCATCTCGCCATCCTCTATGGTTAGCTCAAAGAGGGTATCGTATCCTAAGGTTCTAAGCCATTTGGCTAATTTGCCCAAGTTATCGTCACAGATGAATTTGAGCATAAGCTTCCCAACAGATTAAACAGATTCGGATGAACGCATACGCATAAGTTCGTTTGTCAA
>JALHUP010000313.1 GCA_022866585.1 Candidatus Zixiibacteriota bacterium
CCTTTTTAGATACGTCGGAGCTTACCAGAGAGGAAATTGAAACTGCATTAAATGAGGTGAAAAGCTTAAGAGATAAGATAAGGGCGATCTTGTAGTTTTTTTTATGCACAAAGAGAAGACAGCCGTGGTGGCTTTGGGGGGTAACGCCATCACCAAAAAAGGTGAAGAGGATACCGTTGCCCGACAGTTTGCTAATACCAGAGAAAGTCTGGAGGGAATAGTCCTTTTGATAAAAGATGGCTATAACCTCGCCATAACTCATGGCAACGGACCTCAGGTGGGGAATGCCATCTTAAGGGTGGAGCTTGCCCGGGGTAGGGCACCCATTCTCCCTTTAGGAGTCTGCGTAGCGGATACCGAGGGGGGGATGGGATATATGATCGAACAATCGCTGGAAAATCGACTCAAGAAGGAAAAAATAAAAAGAGATGTGGCTACCATAGTTACCCAGGTGATCGTAGATAAAGACGATCCCTCCATCAGCCATCCTACTAAGTTTATCGGACAGTTTTACACAAAGGAGGAAGCCAAAAAATTAGCCAAGGAGAATGGTTGGGTGGTGAAAGAGGATCGGGGCAAGATGTGGAGAAGGGTGGTCTCTTCACCTATTCCCCTTGAGATCGTGGAAAAAAAAACTATAAAAACATTAGTGCAAAATGGGATCATTGTGATTGCCGCGGGCGGTGGTGGTATCCCGGTCTATGTGGAAAATGATGGAAAGTTTGAAGGAGTAGATGCAGTGATAGACAAAGATCGTGCCTCCGCCATCTTAGCCCGAGACATAGGAGCAGAGCTGCTTTTGATCTTAACCGAGGTGGAAAAAGTAGCCTTAAATTTTGGCACCCTTTTGCAAATTGATCTGAATAAACTAACCGTTGAGGAGGCGAGAAAATATCTGAAGGAAGGGCATTTCCCTCCCGGAAGCATGGGTCCCAAGATCGAAGCCGCCATTCAGTTTTTAGAATCTGGAGGGAAAGAGGTAATCATCACCTCCATACCCAAAGCTTATGATTCAGTGAAGAAAAAAAACGCAGGCACTAGAATAGTTCGTGGTTCATAGTTCATGGTTCGGAGTTAAAATCATTCTCCCCGGTCGAAACTCTGCTCCCCTCTCCACTTGTGGAGAGGGGTATGGGGTGAGGTAAAAATCCAATTTTTGCATCTTGCAGAAAAATATGGAAAAGATATCTGGATTAAGTGATGATGTGATAAAAAAGATTCTGGAGCAGGGAAAAATCTATGAGGTGGGAGGGACGGTAAGGGATAAATATATATCTCCCATCCTTCCGGACAAGGATAAGGACTATCTGGTGACCGGAATACCTATGGACGATCTTTGTTCCCTTCTGGCAAAGTTTGGAAAGGTCGACTTGGTGGGAAAGTCCTTCGGAGTAATAAAATTCTTGCCCCTTAAGAAATATGATGGCGAAAATGTTTTTGACATCGCCTTGCCCCGAAAAGAATACAGCACCGGTCCAGGACATAAGGATTTCAAGGTCGAGTTTGATCACAATTTGAGAGTAGAGGACGATTTGTCCCGCCGGGATTTCACCATAAACGCAATGGCAGAAGATCTTTCCACAAAAAAATTGGTGGATCCGTTGGGGGGGAAAAAAGACATCAAGAAAAGATTGATCCGCATCACCAATCCCAATTCCTTTAAGGATGATCCTTTACGCATGTTGAGAGCGGTGCAGTTTGCGGCCAGATTCGAATTCGATTTGGAAGAGAGGACTTTTGAAAATTTATGCGAAAATGTGGATTTGATCTCTTTTGTCTCGCCGGAAAGAATTCAGGAGGAATTGAATAAACTCTTGTTGAAATCAAAATATCCCAGCACCGGTTTCAGATTGATGCAAAGGACTGGTCTTTTGGAAAAGATTTTTCCTGAGTTAAAAGCCGGAATAGAAGTAGACCAGCCCGGAGGGTATCACGCTTATGACGTTTTTGAGCATTCCATACAAACCGTGGATTATGCTCCGCGGGAATTGGTGATTCGTTTGGCTGCTTTGTTTCATGACGTTTCGAAACCGGAATGCCGAGAGTTGACCCAGGACGGTTCCACCTTTTACGGTCATGACAAAAAGGGGTCCAGGGTAACTAAAAAGATTTTGGAAAGATTGCGTTATTCTAACGAGGTCATCGAAAAAGTGACTCTTTTGGTGGATAAGCACATGTTCACCACCGGAGTCACCGACAAAGGTGTAAGAAGATTGATCAGAAAGATGGGGACGGAGCTTGTCTTTTCCCTTTTGGACTTGCGCAGAGCCGACGTAGTCGCGCAGGGTAAAGGGGGAGATACTCGAGATGTAGATGAATTGGAGGAGAAGATAAGATTGGAGATAGAAAGAAAACCACCCTTCGGCTTAAAGGATTTGGAAGTTAATGGAAACGACATTATGAGCAAATTCAATCTGCAACCTTCACCTTTGGTCGGTCAGATTTTGAACCATCTTTTGGAGTTGGTTTTAGATGATCCGGATTTAAACAAAAAGGAAAAGCTTTTAGAGGGGGCGGAATTTTTTTTGAAAAATATGCCTTTGCTATCAACAAATAGTAAGTAATTGAAACCACGCGAGACAAGTCTCGCTACTCCGGAGTAGCAGAGCTTGTCGAAGCGGAGATCCCGCTCTGCGGGGCTCTGCGTTATACAATGCTAAACGAAAAGGAGTAAAGATGAAAATTCATGAATATCAAGCCAAACAGATTTTTGCTAAATATGGCATCCCCCTTCCTCAAGGAGAAGTAGCTTCTACTCCCGAGGAAGCCAAAAAGATAGCGGAAAAAATTGGTAAACCGGTGATGGTAAAAGCCCAGGTCCATGTGGGTGGGAGAGGAAAGGCTGGGGGCATAAAGAAAGCGGAAAATCCAAATGAAGCGTTCGAAGTAGCAAGCCAAATACTGGGTATGGAAATCAAAGGGTTGGTAGTCAAAAAGGTTTTGGTGACCGAATGTAAGGGGATTGCCAGTGAAGCTTATATAGGAGTGATCGTTGACAGGAAAAGTAAAAAGCCGGTGATCATGGTTTCGGCGGCGGGTGGTATTGACATCGAAGAGGTGGCAAAGGAGACTCCAGAAAAGATTCACAAATTAGAGGTGCAACCCCTTTTAGGGCTCCAATCATTTCAAGCGCGAAATCTGGCTTATAAACTGTATTCCGATACGAAAATCGCCAATCAAACCTTTCCGGTGATCTTAAAGCTTTATCGGGCTTTTTGTGAAAATGATTGTTCTTTGGCTGAGATAAACCCATTCATCACCACACCGGAAGGGGAGGTCTGGGCTTTGGACGCTAAGATAAACATCGATGACAGTGGACTAGCAAGACATCCGGAGATAGAGGCGATGAGGGACTTGGATGCGGAGGAAAAAGCTGAGGTGGAAGCCCGACAGAAAGACCTTTCCTTTGTGAAACTGAATGGGAACATAGGATGCATTGTGAACGGAGCGGGATTAGCCATGGCAACGATGGATCTGGTCAAGCGTTTCGGAGCGGAGCCGGCTAATTTTCTGGACATCGGGGGAAGTTCCAA
>JALHUP010000314.1 GCA_022866585.1 Candidatus Zixiibacteriota bacterium
AAAACACCCGAAGTTGTAACCGAATGATCTATAGTCTGTGTTTCTACTTTAATAACAAATGGGAGAGGAAAACTGAAAGGATTCGACCCATAGCCCAATACTTTGACCAAGCAGCTTAAAACTAATGCGGAAGGATCACCTAAAATCGTTCAACCAAATACACACAAATTCAAACATTACCTGGGCAAGAGGCCTAAAAAATCATAAGGAAGGAACACCTTGAGTCCCAAAATTTACGCACAAAATCAAACATTATGATGAAACTATAGATATTTAGAAAAAATTCTTGACTTGAAAAGATTTTAGGCGTAATATGTTATATGAATAATTTTTGGGGCCCATAGCTCAGTTGGTTAGAGCAACTGACTCATAATCAGTGGGTCGCAGGTTCGAGTCCTGCTGGGCCCAGCTTAAGTAGCAGGTGGTTCGTGGTTCATAGTTCGTAGGAAAAAGCTTTTACTATGAACTGTGAACCATAAACTTGCACGAAGCGCATGGGCGATTAGCTCAGTTGGTTAGAGCGTTCGGTTCACATCCGAAAGGTCACTGGTTCGAATCCAGTATTGCCCACCATAGAATCAGTATAGAGTTAAGAGTGAAGAGTTTAGAGCAAAACCATAGGATGGGGAAGAGTAAAAAGCATCATGGAGCTCCCCAGACTGGAGCGTCCGCTCGTCTGGGAAAATTAGGGGGAGTTAATGGATTTTGATAGATGTTGTGGGGGTAAAGAAAAGTTGAAAAACTTATTTCTGAATCTCTGGAAGGACCAAACCCAAAGGTGATTGTAGAGTGCACAGAAAGCTTGTGCACTCTTTTGTTTTTATAACAAGGATCTATCCTGAGGAATCAAAGGAGAGAGTTAATGGAAAAAGATAAAGACATAGAGATGATTTTAAAGCTCCAGGGAATAGATTATGAGTTGGGAGAACTGGAAAGGTCCAAAGATTACCTACCGGATATGATAAGTAACTTAGAGAGGGAAATGCAAGAAATTTCGAATGGGTTGGAGGGTTTTGAAAAAGAGTTGACCGAGCATACCCTTCTTTACCGAAAACTGGATATAGAACTTGCCACCCTGAATCAGGAATTAGCCAAATTTCAAAAGCAAATGCGAGACATCAAGACCAACAAGGAATATGATGCCTTGACCAACGAAATCGTCAATCGAAAACTGAAAATCTCCTCAACCGAGGAGGAGATATTGAAGATCTTGACCAACCTGGATGATCTAAAGGAGAAGATCAAACAATACAAACAAAAATTAGAAGAGATGGAAAAATATAATACCGATCAACTTACCTATTTGAAAAAAGAGCTGTCTTCCATAGAAGATAAGATAAAGATAAAAAAGGGTGAGCGCAAAAACGTCACGGTGAGAATAGACAAAAGGCTCTTATCCACATACGAGAGGGTGAAAAAAGGGAGGGGGGATCATGTAGTGGTAACCATTAAGAAGAGGGCTTGCGGAGGATGTTTTAAAGCCATCCCTCCACAGAAAATTCAGGAGATAAGAAAAGGAGAGCAGATCTTTACTTGTGATAATTGTGGAAGGATTTTAATCTGGGCCGAGGACTCCTCGTAAGGTTCTTTTTAAAAGAATAACACAGGTTGTCCCCCCTAATGCCGGATTGCCCAATAATACGGAATGTCAGCTGGCTTTTCGCATCTTTTGGCGAAGGGGGGTTGAGGCTCGATTCGCCACAACGGGCATATGCCTAAAGTATAGAGGCTTATATGAAAAAGATTGAAAAGGTAGGTTTGACCTTTGATGATGTGCTTTTAGTTCCGCAAAGGTCTGAGGTACATCCCAAAGAAGTAGACGTTTCGACTTTTGTCACCAAGGAGATTAAGCTGAATATCCCCATCTTAAGTGCCGCTATGGACACGGTGACTGAATCGCGACTTGCCATCGCCTTAGCCCGAGAAGGGGGGATGGGAGCGATTCATAAGAATATGACCGTACGGCAACAAGCCTCCGAGGTGGACAAGGTGAAAAGGTCGGAAAGTGGAATGATCGTGGATCCAGTCACCTTGCCTCCAGAGAAAATGATAGGTGAGGCTTTGGAGGTGATGAAGAAGTTCTCCATCTCCGGCGTTCCGGTCACCAAGAAAGGTAAGCTTTTGGGGATTTTGACTAATAGGGATCTAAGGTTCGAGAAGGACTTGAGCAAAAAGATCGGGGAGGTGATGACCAAAGAAAAGCTGGTCACTGTCCCGGAAGGAACTACTTTAGAACAGGCAAAGGAGATTTTGCACAAAAATAGGATCGAGAAGCTTTTGATCGTAGACAAGAAGAATAACTTAAAGGGAATGATTACCGTTAAGGACATCCTGAAGAACATTCAGTATCCCAACTCTTGCAAGGATTCTCGCGGTCGACTGAGAGTAGGGGCGGCAGTGGGAGTGGCAAAAGACATGATGGCGCGTGCCTCCGCATTGGTCGAGGCGGGTGTGGATCTTCTGGTCATAGATTCTTCACATGGACATTCCCAGG
>JALHUP010000315.1 GCA_022866585.1 Candidatus Zixiibacteriota bacterium
AATGGCGTTGGGGTTATTTTGCAGTCTTGGGCATCATGGCAATCATTGGTGTCTGGATGCTGATTTATTTTAGAAAGAAAAGATGGCTGTAGCGGAAGCAAAACCAAGTCTTTACTTGTCATTCAGGGCGTCCAGACGGACACCCGTCTGGGCGAAGCGAAGAATCTGAGACCCTCCTAACAACCTATCTACTTTAATGTTTCGCCTGCAGAATTCTCAAGGATGTAAAAAGAGATGTCTCGCTTCGCTCAACATGATATCCATTATCATTTTATTTCTTACCTTTCAACCCGCAAAAATTTCCGAACAAGGAAATGATCCAAGGTAACAATGACCAGTAACGCCAAAACTCCGAAGATCAGCAAGCCTCTGTTCGTGTTTAGACCGGACAAAAAAGTCTCCAGGGACTCAGCCACCGCCATGCCAAATTCATATTGCGCCGAAAGAATATTGGAGATCGCTTTGCCCAATGGCTTTAAATCTAAATAATAAAACGTAATGCCCACTGCAATAATGATCCCCAGAACAGTTAGAAAGATATTTGCATAATTAAAATGAGAGTTGGCTTCTGGTTCTGCTTGAAGTCTTGAAATAACGGATTTTGCAAAGCTTTTGGGAAGATCAAAACCCTCGTCATTTGCAAGACCCACATACAAACTTTTATATTGTTTCAAGGATTCCTTGCAAAACGAGCAAGACTCCAGATGCCTTTCGACAGACAATACATTTTCAAGGGAAAGATTCCCATCCAGATATTCTTGCATTTCGTCATCAGTTAAATGCTTCAGTGACATAAATCCTCCGGTTGATATTTCGCTAATAATCTCTCTTTTAAAAGCCTTCTTGCCCGAAAGAGATAACTTTTGACAGTCCCATCGGGTAATCCAGTGATTTCACCAATTTGATTATAGCTCATCCCCTCAAGATGATACAATGTTAGAATCGTCCGAAAACGAACGGGTATTTTCTCAATTTCGGCCTGCAAGAGAAAAGTAAGCTCTCGTTCATCAGTGAGTTCATCCGGACGAGGGTTGTTTTCTGAAAAACTCTCAGGTGCTTGCTCCCCGAAAGAAAGATCGTCTAAAAGCGGGAGTTTCCTTTTCTCCAGATAGTTTAAGCATGTATTATATACAATCTTTGCAATCCAGGTTGAAAGTTTCGATTCAGATCGGAAACTGCTCAGATTCTGGTATATCTTCATGAAAACTTCCTGACAAGTGTCTTCTCTATCCTCCCGATTGGAAATCATTCTGAATACAATATGGGTAACCAGACATTGATATTCTTTAACAAAAGACTGAAAGGCGATTTTATCGCCAGCCAGGATTTTTTCTATTAACAGTTTGTCGTTCTGCATTTTACTTCTCTACTTATAATATGACAGGCGAAATCTGGAAAATGTTGCAATTTTTTTAAAAAAAGAGTTGCAACCTTTCTTTTGGTTGTCTGTCTAATTTAACAGAAAATGGAGATGAAACTAAAAGTTTAAACGAAAGGAGAAAGTCATGGATAAAATGTGGGAGATGTTGCCGTTAATCGCAATGTTCCTTGTGGTGCCTGTTGTAATTAAATTGCTATCAGAAAACAAGACCAGGCGGAAATTAATCGAAAAAGGACTGGTAGACGAAAATATTAAGTATCTTTTCCCGGATAAACCTAAAGACTACGTCAGCTCCTCGCTAAAATGGGGTATGGTTCTGATTGCCATGGGACTGGCTGTTTTCGCCGGACAGATGGCTCCTCGTAATTTAATGGAGGAGGTTACTATCGGTTGCATGTTAATACTCGGTGGTCTGGCATTAGTTCTTTATTATATTATTGCCAATAAAAAGCTGAATAAGTCCAAGGAAGAAAACCCTGCGATGCAAGTTCGCTGAGATCGTTTTTTTTGTATTGAAACATTCATAGGTTCTCTTCTACTCTAAAAAACCTCTCCCCCTGTACCCCCTCTCCATCAAATGGAGAGGGGGGATCGAAGACATATGTACACAGAGGGCCAGGTTTAGATAGAGAGGTAGGAAAATGCTAAGATCAAGGATTAAAGTATGCGTTGCGAGTGCCATTGCGTCGTTATTCATCTTATGCGCCACCTTTGGCTTTGCTCAGGACATAGAATCGAAAGTGGACGAATATATCAATGTCCATATGAAGATGGGCAACTTCAGCGGTTCTGTTCTGATAGCCAAAGAGGGAAAGATCCTGGTAAGCAAGGGGCATGGTATGGCAAACTATGAGCTGGATGTCCCCAATACTCCTCAGACCAAATTCCGTTTGGGCTCTGTTACTAAACAATTCACCGCTATGGCTATAATGCAACTTCAGGAAAAGGGTTTACTCAGCGTTGATGATCCCATAGAAAAGTATCTGCCGGATTACCCAAATGGTGAGAAGATTACCGTTCATCACCTACTCACCCACACATCGGGCATACCCAATCTCACTGATTTTCCAGACTTTCTGGAGACCATGATGATTCCGTCTCCGGTGGAAAAGACCATCGAAAGGTTCAAAAACAAACCGTTGGAATTCGTGCCTGGCGAGAAATTCAGTTATAGCAACTCGGGATATGTCCTCTTAGGTTATCTTATTGAAAAGATTTCCGGAAAATCTTACGAAGCTTTCTTGAATGAAAATATCTTCCAGCCCTTGAATATGACTAACTCCGGCTATGATCATAACAGCACCATACTCAAGCATCGTGCGTCAGGTTATGCTCTGGGGGTGGATGGGCTTATCAATGCGTCGTACATCGATATGTCGCTTCCCATTGGAGGAGGAGCGTTATATTCCACGGTGGAGGATTTGTATCTTTGGGATCGGGCATTGTATACTGAAAAACTGGTGAGCAAAAACACTTTGGAGAAGATGTTCACTCCATTTAAAGAAAATTATGCTTATGGATGGAGCATAACTGAATTATTCAATCGTAAGAGGATCAGTCATAGTGGAGGCATTAACGGATTCGCCGCCAACATCTCAAGGTGTGTGGATGATGACGTGTGTATAATTGTCTTGAGCAATTTTGAGTATGCACCAGTGGGCGAGATTAGCAAAGATTTAGCCGCAATCGTTTTCGGAGAGAAATATGAACTTCCCCAGGAACGAAAAGTTGTGGAGGTAGACCCAAAAATCTACGATGCTTACGTTGGTCAATATCAACTTGATACTAATTTTGTTATAAGCATCACCAAAGAGGACAACCGCCTCTTCGCTCAAGCTACGGGACAGCCTAAATTTGAGATTTTTTCCGAGTCTGAGGTAAAATTCTTCTTGAAAGTCGTGGATGCACAAATTACATTTATCAAAAATGATAAAGGGGAAGTAATAGAACTCATACTTCATCAAAATGGCAAAGATCATTCCGCTAAGAAAATCGAGTGAAGTGTTCCCTCTCTCCTTCGAGGCTGTGTTATAATTATGTTTTGAAGTTGTAGCCGCAATCTTCAGATTGCGTAACCTATTGGTATTCAACATTCCGATTTCGCAGGCTAAAGTCTGCGGCTACAAAAACGGGAATTCTGACACAGTCCCTTCAGGGAGAGGGTGGGTGAGGGGGAACAGACAACAAGAACAGAAACCTTCATGCATTTGGATTATCTAACACCATAATCCCCCGTGGACGTTGAGCACACTGCCGGTTATGTAATTTGCTTCATCTGAAACCAGAAACAATACTGCGTGGGCTATGTCTTCTGGTTTTCCTAATCTTCCCAAAGGAACTTGCTGGGGCATATCTTTTTTCATCTCTTCAGTATATTCATCCGTCTCAATAAATCCCGGGTTGACCACATTGACCCGGATTCCGTTTTTTGCCTCTTCTTTGGCTAAGCTCTTGGAGAAGACGACCACACCGGTTTTAGCTACCGCATAAGGGCAGTTTTTAAGATAACCTTGGGGCCTCTCCGCATTGGGTGCTCCAATATTTATGATGTTTCCCGA
>JALHUP010000316.1 GCA_022866585.1 Candidatus Zixiibacteriota bacterium
AGAAACAATATCACCTTTTTACGGGTCTCTAAATTTCGGTTGTATCTCATCTGGCTTCTTATTATCTTTATGTCTGACAGATCGCATAGCATAGGCAACCTCCTTGAGAGTTTAAGGTTAATGGCCATCCCAAAATATATCTTCTCTCTTGGGTGTTGCCTATCTTTTTTTCTCTAACCAAAAGTGTATGATTTGTATTTGGTATCTACACAGCTTTCTGCGAATCTGCTTGACAAACAGCTTCTTTTTTATTAGATATAACGCATAATTATTGGGGGTAGGATCCATGTGGTCAAAAATTACTTAAGGATTTTATTGCTCTGGCGGAGAGGTTATGAAATATATGATTGGAATAAGACGGGAGGATAAAAATAAATGGGAGCGGAGGGTTCCGCTAACTCCGGAGCATGTCCGGGAGCTCATACAGAATCATTCGGTAGAGGTTTGGCTCCAACCTTCTCCCATCCGCATTTTTTCAGACGAAGAATACATCCAGGCTGGTGCGAAGATACAGGAGGACCTTTCACAATGCCCGATCGTCTTCGGGGTCAAGGAGATGCCTTTGGTTTTTTTCCAGCCTCATAATACTTATGTCTTTTTCTCCCATGTCATCAAGGGTCAAGATTATAATATGCCCATGTTAAAAAGAATGTTGGAATTGAAGTGTCAGTTGATAGATTACGAAAAGGTGGTGGATGAGGAAAAAAGGCGTTTGATCTTTTTCGGAAAACACGCCGGGATTGCCGGGATGATCGATACCCTTTGGGCATTGGGGCAGAGACTTTGCTGGGAGAAAATTCCTAACCCATTTGAACGAATTAAAAATGCTTACAAATACAAAAACCTCGCCGAAGCTAAAGAAGAAATCTCTGATGTGGGGAAGAAAATCAAAAGGGAGGGTCTGGATAAATCTTTACTTCCTTTCATCTGCGGCATTAGCGGATATGGACACGTTTCTCAAGGAGTTCAAGAGATTTTAGATCTTTTGCCGATCAAAGAAATTAGCCCGGATGAGATTTTCCCCCTTATCGAGGGTGCCGAATACTCCCAAAATCACATTTATAAGGTGGTATTCAAAGAGGAGCATACCGTCGAACCGATCTTTTCTGCGGATCGTTTCGAGCTTCAGGATTATTATGACCATCCTGAGAAATATCGTTCCAAATTTGAAACCTACATTCCACATCTTACCTTGTTTATGAATTGCATCTATTGGGATAAACGATATCCCAAGTTAGTTACAAAAAAATACTTAAAACAATTATATGCAGGGAAGGAAAAACCTCGTTTGCGGGTAATCGGAGACATAAGCTGTGACATTGAGGGATCGGTTGAATGCGATCTTAAATGGACTCAACCGGATAATCCTGTTTATGTTTACAACCCATTCGAGGATAAAGCCATCGATGGTTATGAGGGAAACGGACCGGTGGTTTTGGCAGTAGACAACCTCCCTTGTGAGATTTCCAAAGAAGCATCTATCTATTTCAGCCAGGTGCTTAAGCCATTCATTCCGGAGATAGTAAAGGCAGATTTCTCGGTCGATTTTGATCAATGCAATTTACCGCTACCCATTAAGAATGCAGTCATTGTGTATCACGGGGAACTAACTTCAAATTATCGATATCTCAAGAATTACCTTTGAGCTTTTGAACAAACTAAAAACGAAAAGAGCAAAATGAAAAACTGAAACGAAAATCAAGGACTGACCTAAACGCAAAAAAGAATTTTTTGAATTTTAAGTTGTAATTTTGTATTTTGCTATTTAAACTTTAAATTTGAATGAAAGGAGAAACCCAGGATGAAAAACGTTTTAATTTTAGGGGCCGGGCTGGTAGCAAAGCCGTTGGTTCGTTATCTTCTGGACCAACCCGACTTTCATGTCAAAGTTGCCAGTCGCACTGTAAGCAAAGCGGAGAAATTGGTCGGAGGTCATCCTCGCGGCGAGGCTCAACCACTTAACGTTGACGATACTGCCACTTTAAAAAATCTCATTTCTCAGGCGGATCTGGTCATCAGCATGGTGCCGTATACTCATCACGTGACGGTCGCCAATCTCTCGATTGAACTAAAGAAACATATGGTGACCACCTCTTATGTCAGTGAAGCTATGAGAAAATTAGATCAGAAGGCAAAAGATGCGGGCATTCTGATTCTAAACGAAATAGGACTTGATCCGGGGATAGATCATATGTCCGCCATGAAAATCATCCATGATGTTCAGAACAAAGGCGGAAGGATCGCCAGTTTTTATTCTTATTGCGGAGGACTTCCCGCTCCTGAGGCGAATACCAATCCCTGGGGATATAAGTTTTCCTGGAGTCCCAGAGGAGTGGTCCTGGCTGGGAAAAATTCCGCCCGCTATCTTAAAGACAAAAAGGAAGTGAATGTTCTATCCGAAGATCTTTTCGCACACTTTTGGGAGATGAACATAGAGGGTTTGCCAAAGTTAGAAGCTTATCCCAATCGGGATTCTCTCCCCTACATAGAGCTATATGGAATTTCGGATGCCGACTCCATGTATCGAGGAACTTTGCGATATCCGGGATGGTGTCAAACCTTGAAGAAGATTGTAGAGTTAGGGTTTTTAGATGATAAGGAACTGGATGTAGCTGGGCTTTCCTATGCTGATTTCTTAAGAAAACTGATCAAAAAAGAAAAGGGAACTGATTTAAGGAAGGACTTAGCAACTTATCTTAAGATAGATGAAAATTCAGAGCCCATCAAAAGATTTGCTTGGCTTGGTCTTTTAAGCGATGAAAGGCTGCCCTACGAGAAGAGTTCTCCCCTGGACATCTTTGCAAACAGGCTTTTGGAGAAACTTCAATATGAAGAGGGCGAAAGGGATATGATCATTTTGCATCATGAGTTTATCGCAGAATATCCTAAAGATAAAAAGAAGGAAAAAATCACCTCCACCCTCATAGATTTTGGGATTCCTCATGGAGATTCGGCGATGTCAAGAACCGTGGGTTTGCCTGCGGCTATCGGTGCTACTTTGATTTTGCAGGAAAAAATAAAAGCCACCGGGGTTTTTATTCCCGTGAGTCCTTCAATCTATGAGCCGACCCTGAAGGAGCTTGAAAAGCAAGGGATAATCTGCAAGGAAAAGAGTGCGGCACTTAAATCTTAGCATGGATGATGTAGCTTGTGAGGTGCCAGAACCTTTCGGGATTAAATCTCTGGTCTGAGACGACCGGGAGGCTTCGATTGTTCAAGCGGGGTAGCCTTACCATTAGTGTCCCCAAGATTTGGGGATGGCAAAATCCTTCCCTTCGAGTTCGCTTCCTTCGACACTGAGTCTCAAGACGAAGTGCAGGGACGGTAAGCAAGGTCGAACCGTGTTACATTGGGATTTTTGTGGGTGAGTTTATACCCAATCTCCATCACTTCGCAGGATGGGTCATATGGAACTCATCCCCTACCCCTTCTCTTAAAAAGAGAAGGGATGTAAGTTCCTCTCTTTCTAAGAGAGGGATTTAGGGTGAGTTCACACCCGGTCTCCATCACTTCGCAGGAGGGGTCATATGGAACTCATCCCCTGCCCCTTCTCTTAAAAAGAGAAGGGATGTAAGTCCCTCTCTTTCTAAGAGAGGGATTTAGGGTGAGTTCGATAATTCTTACTTGTGATCCTGATGTTGATTCTATGTGATTCAACCATTGCTTTGAGAAAATCCATATGGAATCCATACGGAACAATTTCCTGACATAACTTAGTCCTAAATTCCGATTCGTATGAATGCATACGCATAAGCTGTCGAAACACAAAGAAAATCTTTTGGACGCCTGTGGTACCCTTACCCCGCTCCAAAAAAATCGAGGTGGCAGAACTCTTCTTCTGCCACCTCGTGATACTCTTTTCGCTCCCCAATCAATGAATTTATAGGTCAGAGAGTTATTTATCCCTCCTGGTTAAGGATACTCACTTTATGATTACGAATTTCCCTATCTGGGTTTCGCCAGTTTCCTTATCCTCCACACTGAAAAGATATATTCCCGAAACCACCGCCTGAGTATTGCGGGAGACCAGATTCCAATAGTGATAGGTGGCATCCAAATCCCCCTCCTGTTTGTCATGCTCCAAAATTACCACCAAATCCCCATCTAAAGTGTATATCCTGATGGTGCACTTGGGA
>JALHUP010000317.1 GCA_022866585.1 Candidatus Zixiibacteriota bacterium
CGAAAGGTCTTTTGGAGAAAATCCGGTCTGGGTGGCAGAGATGTCTAAGGTTGCTATAGAGGCGATCAAATCTGAAAATGTTTTAGCCTGCGCCAAGCACTTTCCCGGAATAGGTGACATAGAGATTGACCCACATTCAGATTTGCCCATTAACTCAAACCCCAAAGAACGATTCGAGCAAATAGATTTTTTGCCATTTAAAGCCTCCATCTCTTCCAATGTTGATATGATCATGAGCACTCACGTGCTTTGCCCGAATTTAGATGCAAAGGAGCCAGCCTCATTATCCCAGATAATCTGTGTGGATATTCTACGAAAGGAACTCGGATTTGAGGGAATATTGATCACCGATGACATGCGGATGGGAGCTATAAGAAAAAATCAAAAGTTAGCCCAAGCTTGCCAGAAAGCCTTCTTAGCCGGGAATGATCTGATTCTGATAGGGGATAAATTTGAAGAGCAGGTCCAAGTGTTAGAGCATCTTGAAAAGTTGGTTTCAGATAAAAAGATAAGCGAGGAAAGGTTGAATTTTAGCCTGGATCAGATTCTTTCGGCAAAAAAGAAACTCAAATGATAACCTCTCCCCCTTAATCCCCCTCTCCGTCCCGCCAGAGGCGGGAGAGAGGGGAAGATCGAAGATCCGTAGGACAGGGGGTGAGGTAGTTTTAAATTTTTCGTTTTGCATCTTTAATTTAGAAACTGAGGCAAACGAATTAAATAAATTGACATCATCACCCTCCCATCAAAGGAGGAGGGAGTTTATGAAGTCCCCTCTCCCCTTGTGGCAGAGGGTTAGAGCCTGCCGTGAGCGAAGCGAAGGGGTGAGGGGTATGTAAACTCATTTCTTGCGTTCGTATTAAATTCATGGACAAACTGCATAATCTAATAAAGAAAAAGAACCGTTTGGTAGTGGGGCTTATGTCCGGCACCTCAGCAGATGGAATCGATGCCTGTTTAGTCAAAATAGATAATACCAATCCGAAGGATCCTGCTTCGCGGGGGAAGAATTTAAAAGTCACGCCGATTGGTTGCAAAACCTATAAGTTTCCCCAAAAGGTGCAACAAAAAATCATCCAGGTTTCCGACCCCTCCTATCAAAATTTGGATGAGGTCTTAAGATTGAACATGGCTTTGGGAGAGTATTTTGCCAATGCCGTTTTTTCGGTGGTGAAAGCTTTTGGGCAAGAGATGGAAGAGATTGATCTGATCGGATCGCATGGGCAGACGGTGAGGCACTTGCCCGATTTTGAGAAAAGATTTGGCCAGAAGGTCAGAGCCACTCTCCAGATCGGGGAACCCGCGGTTATCGCTTCAAAGACCGGGAAAGTCACCGTAGGCGATTTCAGAACCGGCGACATCGCTTTGGGTGGGCAGGGAGCACCACTTACCCCTTATGTCCATTTTCTTTTGTTCGGGGATAAAAAAAATTCACGTATTGTAGTCAACATTGGTGGCATTGCCAATTTTACGGTTTTACCTAAAGGGGGTAAGGTGGATGATATTTTTGCCTTCGATTCGGGACCAGGAAATATGATCGTGGATAATTTGACCAAAAAAATTTATAAGAAAAATTTCGACCCAGATGGAAAAATCGCCTCATCTGGCAAAGTCAATTTCGATTTGTTAAATAAATTGAAGGAGGATGAATACTTTTACAACAAACCTCCTAAATCCTGTGGCCGAGAAAATTTTGGAGAGGAATTTGTCAGCAATATCTTGAATAAGGCGAAAAAATTGAGAATGAAATCAGAAGACATCATCACCACCGCAAGCGAACTTTCGGTCTGGTCGATATTGGATGCTTATGAGAAGTTTGTGAAGCCGAAGATCAAACTAAATCAGATTCTTTTGTCCGGGGGTGGAGTTCATAATAAATACTTTTTGAAGAGACTGAAACTTCTATTTCATCCGATTAAAGTAATGAGCACCCAAGAGCTGGGACAAGACCCCGACTTTTTGGAGGCGATCTCATTTGCCATTTTGGCTAATCAGACCATCGAGGGAAAACCAGTCAGCTTTAGAAAAACTACCGGAGCAAAAAAACCCGGCGTTTTGGGCAAGATATGTTTGCCCTAAAGGGTCAACGGATGAAACGGATTGAGCGGATTGGTGTAGCGGAAGGCTTTAGCCTTCCATTATGGAAACCTAAAGTTTCCGCTACATTAACCTTCAACTTTTTTTGTTTGGTTTTTGATAAGCCTGCCAGGTCAGGGGACCAGTAGTGTCCCCAAGATTTGGAGGTGGCACAAACCCTTGTTGCAACGGGATTAATCCCCCTTTTTTAAAGAGGGACTAAAGGGGGATTAAAAAATGAGATTATGTTGGATAATAAAAAAACTAAATTTGAACGTAGCGTGGGGAAAATCCGTATGGAATCCTTCGGAACAACTTCCCGACGTAACGGGCGAATAGACTCGCATAACTTCCTACAAGACATAGTGAATCTTAGGGACATTTCTGGTGCCCTCACCCCGATCTCTGCAAGCAGAAAGAAAGCTGAGCATAAGTCCGCCAGAGGCGGATTTACCTTTGGCGGAAAACCTATGGGGTTTTTTCTTCACAAAGTTCTTTTGCCCTTACTGCTTCTTTTCTTTGTTGGTTGTGCGGAGATGCCCGTTTATAGAGAGGAGGTTTTCTATCCCAAAATCAAACAGCCGGCAGTAACAGTTAAACTTCTGGAGACAGAGGAAAATATCATAATCGCTCCCAAAGAATCATTTGTAATCAGATGCTTTAATGAAAAAGGGGGCAGAGCAGTCTATTACGCTTCAGATAGCATCCGGGTAGGGGTTTGGGGAGAGGGCATAGTTTTGAGCGAAGGGACCCAAAATGAATTCGAAAGAGACTTAAACAAAGTCTCCTTCTTGCCCCAAAAAGATGACTCTTATCTTTTTTTGAATGGAAAGCCCTATCGAGGGGCATTGGAGGTGGTCTTGGGTCCGAAGAATCTTCAAGGTAAGAATCCAAAATCTTTGCTGGTTCTTAATATAGTGTATGTGGAGGATTATCTGAAAGGTGTTGTTCCCGCTGAGATCGGCAAGTTAAGCGACCAAGAAATCGAGGCGCTCAAAGCTCAAGCCGTAGCCGCCCGAACCTACTCCCTTTCTCGCTTGGGGCAATATGAAAATTTAGGATATGATCTGGAAGCTTCGGTGGTAGATCAAATTTACACTGGGGCAGAGGGAGAGAATCCCTTGGTGAACGAAGCCATTGAAGATACAAAAGGGAAGGTGCTGGCTTTCGGAGAAAAACTCATCCATGCCTATTATCACGCTAACTGCGGAGGAAGGACTGAATATATTGAAAGAGTTTGGGACAAGCCCCAAGAACCATATTTAATTTCGGTAGACGATGATAATTTTTGCAGTTGGGCAAAAAATTATAGCTGGGAAGAGACCTGGAGCAAAGAAGATTTAGAGAAAAATCTTTCTGCCTTCTTGGACAGTATTGGACTTCTTCCAAAGGATGGTTCGACTATGCTCACCACAAGAGGATTTGGAAATTTAGTTGATCTTATTATAAAGGAAAGATCACTTTCTGGACGGATCGAAGTCTTAGAGGTGGTGACCGATTCGGGAACTTATCAAATATATCGAGATAAAATACGGTGGGCTTTAAAAAGGGGAAGCGATCCCAATTTGATTCTGCCCAGCACTTTATTTGATTTGGAAATCGAAAGGAGATTCGATAATTCCATAGAAAGTATTATTGCCAGAGGACATGGAAACGGTCATGGCGTGGGCATGTGCCAAACCGGCGCCATCGGCATGGCTCGAAAAGGTTATTCCCATGAAGACATTTTGACCCACTACTATCCGGGCGTGAATATAGTAAAAAGCTATTAAACACATTTTTACGATTGGTATATCTGAAGCCACTACTTGACAAAATAGGCTGACAATTTGGTCTACCCATGGCAGGCTGGCAAAACTTGTTTCACAATTTTTCCTGTTTGGGATAGGTTCTTATGATAAAAATTCCCAGAAAGATGAAAAGGACGCCGAAGATCTGTAAAACACTCAACTTTTCGCCGAAGATGACAAATGCCAAAAATGAGGCTACCACTACCTCCCAGGTGGCGACTATTCCCGCACGGCTTGCCTCCATATATTTCAATCCTCTGGTGTAAATCGAATAACCTAATAGGGTGGAGAAGATAGCCAAACAGAAGATCCAAACCCAGGTTATGGTAGGATAATTTACCGCATAAAGAGGTCTTACACCTCTTGCGATTAGAAGAAAAAAACTTCCGAATCCCAAAGCATACGTAACCACGGTCCAGGCGCTATATCTTTCCACAGCTTTCTTGCCCAATACAGAGTAAAGTCCTGCTCCCAAACCAGCTCCCAATCCATACATTATTCCCCTTAAATTTAGTTTTAACTCTGAGGGATTATAAACCTGGATGACCAAAATGCATCCTAAAAAGGTTAAAACTAAAGCGAAAAGTTTGCTTTTGGTTAATTCCTCTTTTAGAAAAATTGTGGAAAGGATGACTATGAAAGCAGGATAAGTATATAAAAGGATGGTGGCTGTGGCTATGGTGGTGAACTTGATGGCATAAAAGAATAAAAGAAAACATAATGTCACGCTCAAAAGACCATAGACGGCAAAATATATAAAATCCCTTCTTTTGATTCTAAGTGAGTCCGGATCTAAGACTATTTTGGCGAAGAATAAAAGAACAAAGGCGATAAGTGCTCTGAAGGTGACCACGGTCAGAGGATCAGGCTCATGAAGATATATCAGCCGTCCAAAAATTCCAATGGTGCCCAGAAAAGTCGCCCCCAGGATCACCAGCAAATACCCTTTGGTTTCTTTTCGCATTAACTCAATTCATATAACTCGTTACCAAGGTAGAGACATTTATTTGTAATAGGAATCTACCCTCTCACCTCCGCCAAAGGCGGATCCGCCTTCGGCGGACTAACCCTCTCCCCTAACGGAAGAAGAGATTTTCCTTTTCCCTTCGTTTTTTGCTCTCCGCTCTTAGCTCTCTGCTCTTAGCTCTCCACTCTTAGCTTCTTCACCCTCTCCTTCGCATCCTGCACTTCCGGTATCCCCGGGTCAGCATTCCTCCAGATGTCAAGAAACTCTTCATATTTCTCAATCGCCTTAGCTTTCCAGCCCGATTTCTCATAAGCCAAGCCCAAAAGATAATAAGCCTTCACTGCCAAAGTAGGAAAACCCGCTCGGATGGCATCATATCTTGAAAGTGCCTTTTCCAACTCAGCTACCGCTTCACCTATTTTGCCTGACTCTAAGTAAGCTTGTCCAAGAAAAACCCGCACATGAAAAAGTGGACTTGTAGCTTCCTTATCTGCTTTTTCCAAATATGTCACTGCAGTATTTGTGTTTCCTTTAGATAGCTCAATTGTGCCTAAAGCCAGCCAGTAAGCATATATCATGGTTTGATTTTTTTCCTCAATATCCTTTTTCAAAGTCTGCGCGATTTCCTCAGCTTCTTTGATCTTTCCACTCTCTGCCAGGAGAGAGACATAAAAATCACGCATGTTCACTGGATCATCAGGTGCAACCTTTTTAAGAATTTCTATGCCCATCCCTGTTTCATTTAATGCTAAACTCGTATTTTTCTTTTCCTCATAGATCTGTGCCTTAAAGAGACGTTTAAGCGCGTTCGGAATTCCTTCAGCCTGTTCCATTCTGTCTGCCGCAATACCATCGTCCAAAACCTTAAGAGCATCTTCGAACTTTCCCTGGTATAGAGGAATCAAAGCTAAAAAGACTCGTCCTGCTGACCTCCAAAGCTTCTCGTTGTTGGATGAAAGTGCCTTAAAACAGCTATCCGCTCGGGTATACTCCTTTTTGAAAAGATACATATAACCCAGTTTGGCTAAGGATGAGTAAAAGTCAGGTTTCATCTCTAAAGCTTTTTTGTAAGATTCAATCGCCTGATCTAATTTGCCGTTGTAAGCATAAAGATCAGCCCGGGTGTCGTAAGGATTGGCTTCATCCGGAGCTATAGATATGTATTTGTTTATCGCCCAGATAGATTTCTCAAAATCCCCTATTTCATTATAGGCATAGGCAAGCATGTTATACGCAAACTTATAGAGAGGGTCTATCTCAATAGCTTTGTTATAGTAACGGACAGCTTCCTCAAACTGTCGCAGTTTATAATAGTGGAGCCCTAACCAGAAAAATGCCTCTTTCTCTTCGGGATAACCCTCTGTTAACTTCTCCAGCCATTTCAAACACTGTGTGTCATTCCCTGATGCATCCGCCTCCAGGACTTTTATGTAATATTTTTCCTTCTGGCTGACCTTATCTATGTATTCTACCGCTTTGGCTATTAATTTTTTCTGCTCCGAACCC
>JALHUP010000048.1 GCA_022866585.1 Candidatus Zixiibacteriota bacterium
ATGAGACCCGACACTCTGGACGAGTTTGTAGGGCAGAAGCATATTTTGGAAAAGGGTTCGGTTCTAAGAAAAGCCATAGAGGAGGATAAGATTCAGTCCGTGATCTTCTGGGGTCCGCCCGGAACCGGGAAGACCACCTTAGCTCACATCGTCGCCAAAGCTACCGGCGCACATTTCGCCTCCTTCTCCGCAGTTTTGTCCGGGATAAAGGAGATAAAAGAGGTGATTTCCGAAGCCGCCAAGATGAAGGAGTTTTACAATAGAAAGACTATTTTGTTTGTGGACGAAATTCACAGGTTCAACAAAGCTCAACAAGATGCCTTTCTTCCCCATGTGGAAAAGGGGAATATTATTTTAATTGGAGCCACCACTGAAAATCCTTCATTTGAGTTGATCTCCGCTTTGCTTTCCAGGACTATGGTGTATACCCTAAATCCATTGAAAGAAGAGGAATTGAAGATCATCATAAAAAGAGCCATAGAAGATAAAGAGAGGGGCTTGGGAAATCTGAATGTGGAATTGGAAGACAAAGCACAAGACTACATGGCACAGATGGCAAATGGAGATGCTCGGATAGCCTTGTCCACTTTAGAATTTGCGGTCCTTACCACCCCTCCAGACGAGAAGGGGATAAGGAAAATCACTTTGAAGATCGCTGAAGAGACCATGCAGAAGAAAGCATTGGTCTACGATAAGGATGGAGAGGAACATTATAATATAATTTCGGCTTTGCATAAAAGCTTAAGGGGATCGGATCCGGATGCGGCTTTATACTGGCTGGGAAGAATGTTGGCAGGAGGGGAGGATCCATTATACATCGCCAGAAGGATGGTCCGATTCGCTTCTGAGGATATAGGGAATGCCGATCCCCAGGCACTTCAGGTAACCATTGCCGCCAAAGAGGCTTATCATTTTTTAGGCTCACCTGAGGGGGAGTTGGCTTTGGCTCAAGCTGCAGTTTATTTAGCCACCGCTCCCAAGAGCAATGCAGTTTATAAAGCCTTCAACCAGGTTCAAGAGGATATTCAAAGGACTCAAACTTTGCCTGTGCCCTTGCATATCCGCAATGCTCCCACCCAATTGATGAAAGATTTAGGATATGGGAAAGATTACAAATATCCGCATGACTTTCCCGATCATTTTGTGGACGAAACCTATCTTCCTGAAAATTTAAAAGATCGCAAATACTACCAGCCTACCGATTTCGGCTTTGAAAAAGAGATCAAGAAAAGATTGGAGTGGTGGAACAAAAAAAGGAGTCAAGGGGCAAGAGACAAGGGTCAAGGAGATTAAGGAAAAAGGAGTGCGCAAGCTTGCTTGCGCAGCGGAAGCTCGGCTTCCGCACTCCGACCACTCCAGTTCTTCGCATTTTCTCTTGACAGGTGGATTAAATTTAAATATATAACTCCCGTTTTGAATTTTGCTCTTTTCCAAAGTCGCGTAGCCAAGCCTTCATGGCTTGGCTGTCCATGTGGGCTACGCGTGATTCATAGAAAAATACAAAACCTTTATAGATAACTGTCGTTTTGAATATAAATTGAGAAGGAAATAAAAATTTATGATACCTCAAAGTGAAAATAAT
>JALHUP010000318.1 GCA_022866585.1 Candidatus Zixiibacteriota bacterium
CACAGAGAGCATTTCTTTTTTGATTGATATTCTAAGAAAGTTGTTTTTTAATTCATCTTGTTTTGAATGCATCCAAGAATCGAACTTGGCAAGAAATGTCCGACTATAGATTATTTTTCAAAGAATTCTCGGTCAGCCTGTAAGGTCCTGACACAACATAATTACCCGTGGAGCAACCGGCATAGCAATACTATAATTCATGATTTCTTATTTTCATAAACGACTTTACCTGTCTTCAAAATCTGAGCTGGAAAGGTTCTTTTATCTGGATTTTCTAACTCCCCGGGGGTAAAAGCCAAGGGTTCTAAAGAAGTGTCCACGTGATGGGCTTTTGAAAAAAGGAATTTCATATTGTCTATTCTTCTTTTTCCCTCAAAATCCTTGGAGACAACAGCAAGATCAATGTCACTATATTCGCCCGCTTTTCCCAAAGCATAAGATCCAAAAAGGATGACTTTCTCAATGGTAATCTCTTGGGAGATCAAATTCAAATATTTTTCTACAATCTCTTTTAATTCAGCTTCGCTCTTAGCCATTCAAACAACTCCTTAGTCTTTTCCAATAAATCTTCTGCCTCAATTGGCTTCAAGACTTCAGATATATCACCCTCAAAATCACCATACCGAGATTGAACCGCATGAATAGTTAACTGTCCTAAAAAATCTTTTCGCTGCCCGGTCAAATCATTAAATATTCCTGCCATTTCTGCCAATCTAATCAAGTTATGAATATAAGGTGGTCCTGTGCCGAATTGGGCTATTTTGGCTTTCAATAATTTTTCAATCGCCTGCTGACAAAAAAAGCCAACGTAAAGATATCTTTCAGCTTCCAACATGCTTTTAGCTGTCTCTAAATCGTAAGATGCTCTCTCTATCCAGTTACGAACGATCTTGTCTTCTGTCATGTTACCAAATTTTAATATTTTTCAAACAGCCTTCCCCATTTCGATTCAGACCATTTTTTGAAGATTCTTTTCCCTTTAATAGGCCACCAGAAGCGGTCGTGATAAAAGGCGGAGCCGAAAACAAAGAGGTAAACCAAAGGAGTGCGAAAGAGAAGTTTCTGAAGACATTTAAGCGGAGAAAACCAGAACAAATCCCCTACCCGGCTGGCAAGATTGTCTCCAACTGAGAAGCCGAAATTTACCTGTGAAATGTCCTCGCCGACAATTTCGATCTCTTCCATTCTACCTTTGCCTAAGCCTTGCTCATGAGCCAATCGAATATATTTTATGCTCATGGGATCGAAGCCCATCATCTTTGCGGCCACCGCATCTATGGCTACACAATCCCCAGAAGCTAAGATGAAATCCTTTATCTCCGGCTTCATAGTGCGCGGACCGGGTCCGTTGCCCGCCGTGGTCCCATCCATCACCGCAAATATCCCCGGGTGAATCTCCTTTTGTATGGTGAGAAGATCAACTAAAGTTTCGTGAATCCAGGTATGGGTGTAGTGTCTTTTGGTATTCAAAAGTCCGCCAAAGGCATTCTTCATGGCTCCGGTGGTGGTGGTGTAGATATGGCACTTCAAGGTGGGAAGATGAATAATGTTTTTGTCAAAGAAAAATTCAGGGAGGTAAATCCCCTTCTTGTAGATTTTGGGCAATGCTAAAAGCTTGCCTTTAGGCTCGTATCTCACCCATTTAAAATCTTGAGAAAAATTGAACTTTACCTGGATGCCATGTTTCTGGAAAACTCCGGCATATTTGTTCAATCTATCCCCTTTTAATGCATTGGTCACCACGGTCTCATTCTCCACCGCTACCAGTTGCCCAAATCCCAACTTCTTGAGAGCCAGGATGGTTCCTTCCAGTTGCCAGGGGGTGGTGTTAGCTCCGGGGAAAGGATAATGCCAGGAGATGTTATCCTTCAGAATGGTGACTTTATCCTTGGAGAGAAAATTCTCCACCCCGGCTAACTTTAAGAGCTTTTGATAATCCTCCAAAACTGTTTCCGGTGACGTCTTAATAACAGCAACTTTCGTTTTCGCCACAAAACCTCCTTAAAAACAAGGCATTGGGGTTGGTCAGAGTTA
>JALHUP010000319.1 GCA_022866585.1 Candidatus Zixiibacteriota bacterium
ATACATCTGCTGGGGAACGCGTAACCGGTCCGCTCTGGTTCGCATTCCCGAATATAAGCCGGGCAAGGAAAAAGCCACCCGGATTGAGCTCCGCTCACCTGATCCTGCCTGCAATCCTTACTTGGCTTTTTCCTTGATGTTGGGAGCGGGGATGAGAGGGATTGAGCAAAAACTGGAGCTACCTCCACCAGCGGAGATGAACATCTTCAGCTTATCGGAAAGCGAAAGACAAAAAATGAATATCGGTTGTCTCCCCGGTTCTTTGGAGGAAGCCATAAGTGAGTTTGAAAAAAGCCAGCTGGCAAAAGAGATATTGGGCGAACATATCTTTAATTCACTTTTGGCTAACAAAAAAGTGGAGTGGGACCAGTATAGGGTTCACGTCAGCAAATATGAGTTAGAAAAATATTTGCCCTGGCTATGAAATCTTCATTGCAGAGTGCAAAATTCAAAATGTAAAGTGCAAAGTGACAATCGAAATTTCTTAATGTGCCCATCGGGTCCCCGACCCGACGGGGTAAAGCCTACCAGGTCAGGGGAACCGACAGGCACAGGGAGGAACCTAAATAGAAGATAGGGAGGTTTAATATGGATTACGGCGGATTAGTAAAAAGAGCCATAGATATAATGTGGAAGTTTAAATATCTCTGGCTCTTCGGATTGTTTTTGGAGTTCGGAGCAGGTGGTGGAGGAGGAGCAGGACGTGTGCCAGATAAATTCAAAGTATCAATTACCGATTTCTTCGGGAGTATCTCTTTGAGTGTAGTCATACTTCTGATACTGGTCGGGCTGGTAGTTTTCCTGTTATACTTAATTTTGAGCATCATCTCGCAGGGCGGACTCATTCATTGCGTTTCAAAAATTGAAAAAGGAGAGAACCCAGCCTTGCGCGATGGATGGAATATGGGAGTTAAAAATTTCTGGAGAATTTTAGGAATCGGCATCCTGATATTAATTTTGGTCTTGGGATCAATGGCCATAACTTTTGGACCCTTTGTGATACTACTCATCGTTAGTAAGACCTTAGGCTTGCTTTCTTTAATCATTTTTATTCCGCTATTCCTGGTTCTGCTTATTCCCATTGCTTTGATAGAGCTTTATGCTAATAGAGTGTGCATAATAGAGGGAAAAGGAATTTTTGATTCAATAGCCGGCGGATGGGAGATGTTGAAAAGCAATTTGGGAAAATCTTTGGTCTTAGCATTAATTGGCATAATTAGCACAATTGTTTATATAATTGGATTCTTAATTGTGGGACTAATTTTGGCAATACCCTTTATAGTTTTGGGCGCCATTAATCTATTTTGGGGAATTGCTCTTGGGGTATTGGTCGGACTGATTTACCTTGCTATCACCTCCGGCATCTGGGGAGCCTTTATTGATTCTCTGTGGACTTTGGCATATCTGGAGATGAAAAAGTTGAAGCCAGCAGAAGTAGGAGTGCACACATAAAAAATTGTCGAGCAGGCTTCACCATGCTCGACCTACTACAAAACGGTTAAACGGAACATAACCCCCTCACCTTTCCGCCTGAGGCGGATCTGCCTATGGCAGAAATCCTCTCCCCAACGGGGAGAGGAAAAAAGCACGTCCCCTCTTCCCTTGAGGGAGATTGAACGAAAGAAAAATCGAGATAAGGAATTTGAAAATTTTCCCAACAGATTTAACAGATTTACGAAAACAGATAGACAAAGATATAATAAGCGGCAAGATGGCAAAAGAAATTTTTGCCGAGACGGCAGAAACCGGGAAAACCGCCTCACAGATTATCAATGAGAAGGGATTAGCCCAGATAACAGATGAAAAAGATTTAAACCAAATCGTTGAGAAAGTATTGAAAAAATAATCCTGAAAACGTAAAAAAATATCTTGCGGGGAAGGAAAAAAATTTTAGTTTCTTTGTAGGACAGGTGATGAAAAAAACGCAAGGCAAAGCCAATCCCAAGATTGTAAATGAAATCCTAAAGGAGAGACTTTTCAAATGAAGAACCTATGCGAGCTTGTATTCGTAACCGTAACAAGGCGCTTATTTACGGTTAGATCGATTCTGTTTTTTGTGTTCATAGCCGTGTTAAGCTGTGGCACGGTCCAAGCGCAGGGCAAGGGTTTTGGATTAGGAATCATTGTGGATGAGCCAACAGGAATAACTACCAATCTGTGGATAGGAAAGAGCTCGGCAATTGATGCGGAAGTTGCCTGGTCACAGGACGAGGACGATTTCCTGTATCTGCACGGAGATTTCCTTTTCCACAACCTGCATCTGTCACAAGAGGTGAAGGGTAAATTCCTGACTTATTATGGCATCGGAGTCAAAGTTGAGTTTGCGGACAGTAATAAAGTCGGGCTTCGAATTCCTCTGGGCATAGATTACATCTTCCCAAAGGCACCTCTCGACGTCTTTTTTGAGGTTGTTCCTTTGCTGGAACTGGTGCCAGCGACAGAAAGTGATTTAAAGGCGGCCGTTGGGATCAGATTTGTTTTTGGGAAAGGCAACTCTGACTGACGGTGTCTGATGGCAGATAAAAGTCTCCGTAGGGGGCAAGCATGTCCAAAGGTGCTTGACAAAAACGCTATGAGAAGAAGGGGACATTATGAAAATAAAAGAAATACTTAAAGAATTCAGGGAAGAGATTGAAAAATTGTATGGCAAGAGACTAAAAGACGTCATCCTCTATGGCTCTTGGGTAAGGGGTGAGGCAAAGGAAGAATCAGATATAGATCTGCTTGTGGTTCTCAAAGGAGAAGTCAAGCCCGGCAAAGAGATAGACAGGATGATAGACATAATCACGGAGATAAATCTAAAATATGGTGTGCTGTTGTCAATTTTCCCCGTCTCTGGGGAAGAGTATTCCACGGTTAACAGTCCATTGCTTATTAACGTCCGGAAAGAAGGAATGCCTGCATGAAAGAAATAGAATCTCGTAGGTCAAGCATGTCCAAAGGACTGCTTGACAAAAGGAGTTGTCAACCACCCTTCAGCACAAGGCTTCAGGACAAGCCCTTTGGGATGGTTGACCTACAAAACCTGAAAAGGAGTGAAATTTGCCCACCAAAGTTAAATACCGTTATACCTCACTTGAGGACTTTTTGATCTCTAATCCGCTCACAGTAGATGGTCAACTGGATGACGGAGGGGGATTTGAATTTCCTGTTAAAGGACGTGAGATCCATGCTTCAATTCTTTTTGCAGATATCTCCTCGTTCTCGAAAAGAACACTAGAACTTTCACCAACCGAAACTCTGATCTTTGTAAATAACTTCTTCACATGGATTACTGCTGAAGCTTTGAGAGGGCGACCCGGAATTGTAGACAAGTATATAGGTGACGAAATGATGGTCATATTCTCTGAAGAATTCGGCTCGGAAGATTCATTTGTAGATGCTTTACAAACCGCAAGATGGATGGCTGAAAACGATGCTCTTAGCTTTTGCCCACATATGGGTATCGCTGCTGGGATTGTGACGGTAGGTTACGTTGGGACACCGTTAAAGTATAGTTGTTCTGTCTTTGGAGTTCCAATTGTAGTCGCTAAACGCTGTGCTTCTATTAAACCTCAGAGTCCCGGTCACTCTTCGATTTTTTTCCCTGCTGACTTATGGATGGATCGTTCATTTGAGAAGATTTTCCCACTTAAAAAACTTAAGAAGTCTGATGGGAGAGTCGTAGAACAGCCTCAAACATGGAAATTGCTACCTTCTAGGAAAGTTTCAATGAAGAATATGCCAGATATTGAAATACTCGAGGTCACAAGAGAGACAATCTTTATACCGCAAGAATCGGCAGAAGAAAGGGCAAAACAAGCACTTCGAGCGCTACAGGAGGCAGGAATGTATAGGCCTCAGGTGGCGAAAGCAAAGGAAAATGTTGAAAATTTGTAATGCGGAATTGCCCATTTGCAATTCGGGCACTCTATCGTGAGCGAAACTGAATGACTTTTCAAAGAAATATTACAATTTGTGGTTCGCCCGTACATCGTTCCTGTGCCCATCGGGTCCCCTGACCCGATCCCGCAAAATGCGGGACCAGGTCAGTGACGTGGCAGGCACAAAACAATAAATAATATATGGGCGGTTCAGCATATTCATAAATGGTTCGGGGTAAGGGTACCCCGAACCAACGTGTGAGATTCTTCGCTACGCTCAGAATGACAGATAGGAGATTTTCGAAATGAAAAAACTAAACCTGATCGTTTTGGCCTCTGGTGGGGGCACTAATCTGCAAGCTATAATTGACAATATCGAAGCTGGAAAATTGAATGCACAGATCAAAGCGGTGATAAGTAACAACAGCAAGGCGGGAGCGCTGGAGCGGGCAAGAAACCATAATATCCCTGCCATTCACTTAAGCCACAAACAATTTGTCACGCCGGAAGAGTTTGATGAAAAACTTCTTTCCATTCTAAGAGAGAATGAAACCGACTTGGTGATTTTAGCCGGATATATGAAAATACTTTCTCCCACAGTGATAAGACAATATAAAAACAGGATACTAAATATTCATCCCGCGCTTTTACCATCTTTCGGCGGAGCCAGCATGTATGGAATTCACGTGCACGAGGCGGTGATCAATTCGGGAGTGAAGGTTACGGGAGTGACCGTCCACCTGGTGGATGAAGTCTATGATCATGGTGCCATCATCGTGCAGAAATGCGTCCCGGTTCTAAATGATGACACTCCGGAGACTCTGCAACAAAGAGTATTACCACATGAACATGAGCTTTATTCCAAGGCTATACAACTTCTTGCAGAAGGAAAAGTGGAGATAAAAGAAAATAAGGCATATATAAGAGAATAGGTCTGGAGTGCAAACCTTCAAGTTTGCCATTTGATTTCTCCTCTATCTTATAATAAAGCTAAAGCTTTACACTCCAGAAAGACAAACCCTTGAAGTCCCCCCTCACCCTACCCTCTCCCCCAGGGGAGAGGAAAATGAAGAGGATACTGGCACGGATCAGAAATAGATGCGGTTCCATTAGATTTTATGAAATAAGACCTTCCTCAAAAATACTTCAAATGCCCATAAGAAAGGGAGACCTCACATATCTTAAATACCTTCTTTACCTCATTCTGGGGACAACCATTTTTCGTCTGATTTACATCAATATCCTCAACTTAGCTCCCCAGGAAGCCTATTATTGGAATTATTCCCGGCATCTGGCTTTAAGCTATTTGGACCACCCACCTATGTTGGCTTATTTGATTTTTATTTTCACCCATTTGGGATCGCAAAGCGAGTTTTTCGTTCGGGTAAGCTGTGTTCTGGTCTCTTCTGTATTGACCTGCTTAACTTATCTTATCGGTAAGTTGCTTTTTGACCCGAAAGTTGGTTTTTTCTCTGCTCTGCTTTTGAATAGCATCTTAATCTTCTCTCTGGGCGCCATCATTGCTACTCCCGATACACCCATGATTTTTTTCTGGGTTCTTTCATTTTATTTTTTCTCCAAGTTGATTTTAACCCAAGAAAAGAAGTGGTGGTATCTCTGGGGAATAAGCACAGGCTTGGGGTTGCTTTCAAAATATACCTCTGTTTTTATCATTTTTTCAGTTTTTCTATATCTGGTTTTTTCAAAACAGAATCGAAGATGGCTTCTTTCCAAAGAACCTTATTTAGCCTTGATCCTATCAATTTTAGTTTTCTCTCCGGTAATCATTTGGAATGCCCAAAATAACTGGGTTTCCTTTCTTTTTCAGTCTTCTCGCAGAGCCACAGAGTTGGGTTCTTTTTCCGCCTGGCATTTCTTCGGTTATTTAGGAGCACAAATTGGGGTGGTCTCTCCCCTCATCTATTTTAGTTTGATTTATGCAGTTATCAAAAGTGGAATAATGGGATTTAAACGGAAAACGATAGCAACGTTACCCCCTCACCTTTTTCCTCTCCCCCAAGGGGAGAGGAAATGTGACCAATTAGAGGAGAATGAAAAATTTTTGCTTTGCTTTTTTTGGTCTTTTCCCATAATTTTGTTTTTTACTTTAGTTGCAACCAAATACTGGGTTAAAATGAATTGGGTAAGTGCGGGATATTTTTCGGCTTCAATTTCTTTGGTGGCTTTGTTTTTTCAGCTTAAAGAAAAAGGGGAAAAATGGGTTAGGATCTGGGGAATTTCGGCATTAATTGTTAGCTTGATTTTTGTCTTGCTTGCTCATATCTTACCCCTAATGAAAGTTGTTCCGGTTTCATCTTCACTTGATACTGTAACCGGATGGAAAGAATTAGCCCAAAGAGTGAAATGGGA
>JALHUP010000320.1 GCA_022866585.1 Candidatus Zixiibacteriota bacterium
CCGATTCCTTATATTCCTCTCCGAGAAATCCATTTCTCGCTGCATAGGGCATATCCTCCTTTCTATCGTTTCCTAAATGGATATGCCCTTTCGCTTTATCTTGTCAATATAAATTTACACAAAAGAATTTACACAATACTGAAAAAGTCCCTTTATCGTAATTTTATGAAAGGCTACCTTCTTGGTTTGTAATTATGTTATATTGGGTCTGAACAAAAAACCCAAAAGACATTCTATAATGGTGTCAAGTAAAATTTGCTCCTGGAAATGGGAAACGGAAGGGAGATGGTATCCCCCTGTTGGTTTATGGAAGAAATGGGAAAAAGGAGGTAGAGGATTGGTGAAAAAGATGGAGGCCTAAGATTGAGGGCAGATGAGAAAGTTTTTCTCTTTTGAGATAAAAAAACAATGGACATCTCCCCTTGAGTGGGGTTTAATTCATCTGAACAAAAAGCAGACCCCAGAGGAGGGGAAGATGTGTCCGGTTAAATATTACACAATTAGGGTCTTTCTTAAATAATGTGGAAAGATTAATGCAACTCATTGATATTCAAGGAGAAGGGGGAAAATTGTTTTTTAACGCTGGAGAGGACTAAAAGCGTGTTATCCTTCTCTTCTTGTGCATAAACGTAACCTATTGATGACAAATGGGTTAAAATTATAGGTGAACCACCAAAAATACTGTGTTAAAAACAAAATTCCACATTAAATACGAAAGAACCAAAATTCTTGTTGCTTGTTGGTCAAGGGTGCCCTCACCCTTGACCATTTGGTAGAGCAGTTGAGAATACTCCGCTCGAATGGAGCAAATGGATGAGGCGGATTAATGTAGCGGAAGGCTTCAGCCTTCCATTGTGGAAACCTAAAGGTTTCCTCTACGCCTCTACACCTTTCGTTGGTGAAGAATACCGACGAAAAACACAGTTCGACCTCCTTTCTGCTAAAGCGGTATACTCTATTCCTTTTCAAAATTAGTAACGATTTTGCCTCCTAAGATTGTAGATTCAACTTTTGTATCTAATATCTCCTCTGGATTTACCTCAAAGATGTCCTTGGACAGGACCACCATATCCGCCAATTTCCCGATCTCAACTGACCCTTTGATTTTCTCCTCGTAGGAGGCGAAGCTTGCTCCCTGAGTATATGCAAAGACCGCTTCTGGCAGGCTCAAACATTCTTGGGGATACCAGGCTCTCAGAGACAGTGAGCGAAGCCGAACCGTTCTTCTTTCGCCTTCTTTTTTTCGACTCACCGCCGCATAGATTATCTTTAATGGATCCATGGTTTCTATGGGAAGGTCTGAACCGAAAACGAGCTTGGTTTGATGATTCAACAAGCTCTTATAGGGATAACGGAAGCCAGTTCTTTTCCCCCAATATTTATCTGCGATGTCCCGGTCGGAGGTGGCATGATATGGCTGAACCGATGCGATCACCCCTAATTTGCTGAATCTTTTCAGGTCTTGAGGATGAAGTAATTGGATATGTTCGATACGTTGGCGGAGGGTTTTGGTATGTCGACCCCCACAATGTTTGATGGCATTTAGAGCCTGATGCACCCCTTTGTCACCGATGGCGTGGATAGCCACACTTATTCCAGATTGGCTTGCTTTTTTGACCCAATCGGTCAACTCCTCTTGTGAAGTTACCTCGATACCAAAATTATCTTCAGAGTTCTCATATGGCTCAAACATCAAAGCGGTCTGCGAACCCAAAGCTCCATCACTATAAAGCTTCACCCCGCCAAACCTTATATTTTCCTCCCCAAAACCAGACCGCAAACCTAAACTTATAGCAGAATCCAAGTCTTCTTTGGAAATCCAAAAACAAACTCTTAAGGAAAGTTCATTATCGTTCAAGAACTTTTGGAAAAGGAAAACCGCCTTTTGCTCCTCAAAATTGTGAATTCCGGTCAGCCCAAAACTATTAGCCTTCTTCATCGCTTCCTTAAGTAGCCTTTCGCATTGTTCGGGAGAAGGTGAGGAGATTTTTTTCCAGACCAGTTCACATGCATTTTCTTTGAGTATTCCTGTAGGTTCAAGAGAAATGGGATCACAATCTATTTCACCGCCGGGAGGATCTTCTGTATATTTGTCAATCTCAGCAAGTTTCAAAGCCAACGAATTGACCCACAGAAGATGGTGATCCTTACTCCGGAGTGCCACTGGATTATTGGGGCAGATTTTATCTAAAACTTCTTTGGTAAAACTTCCTCCCTTTTTCAAAATATTTTTGTCCCAACCCCTGCCCAAAAGCCACTCTTTAGGTTTTAAATTTTTGGCAACTGTTTTGATCTCTGATAGAATTTGCTCAAATGAGCTTATCTGATCAAGATTAGCTTGATTAAGACTTAGGGCAAAAGAGAAAAAATGGGTATGGCAGTCGATGAATCCAGGAACAACAGTTTCCCCCTGAAGGTTTATAACCTTGAAATTTCTTTTCCCCAGATTTTCAACATCTGATGTTTTGCCCACGGCTATTATTTTAGAATCTCTCACCGCCACTGCAGAAGCCCGGGGTTGTTTGGGGTTCATGGTGTAAATCTCGCCATTTAGCAACATTAAATCTTTCATGTAATACCCTGTTTCCAGAATAAGGTCTATGTTTATCGGTTTTGGTTTCGGCCATGTATCGTCTGAGGTCTGTCGGTTTAGTCTATTGTATTTTTGACGATAAACGAAGTTGATGACTTTTTAGACTATACCTAGCCTAAACCGCAATCTTTTAAAACGAAACCCGAAAGAAGATACTCATATTCCCAACAGATTAAACAGATGTAGCCACTTTAGTGGCGTGAGTTATACCTGACTAAAGTCAGTTAGAACTTTAACTTCATAAAAGGCTTACGCCTTAACTCCATTAGTTACTTGTATTCGATTTTCTCAAAACAATATTGTCAATCACTTCCCTCTCCCCCGGCGGGAGAGGGAAGGGTAACTGAGGTTAGGGGTAAGGGTACCCCTGACCAACAGGTGATTTTCTCTTAAAAGATTATCGAGAGCCTATCCGATAATTATCATTTGTCATTCTGAACGGAGCAAAGCGAAGTGAAGAATCTCGGTTTTTAGCGGTTGGGAAGAGAGATTCTTCGGCTACGCCTCAGAATGACAATTGCCGGTCGATTTCCCAACAGATTAAACAGATTCAAAAGAAATTATCTGTTTAATCCTTTCCCAGGCGGGTCTTCGTCATCTGTTTGGAATTTTCATCTGTTGGGAAGGACTCTTTTATCCCCCTCCCTTTCGGTCGCCCCCAATTGATCTAACTTTTCCAAAATCGGAACCATATATTTGCGGGTGGTGGAAAGATGTTCTCTCAGTTGGCTGACCGTAGCTTCACCATTCTTCTTTATGAAATCCACAATTTTACTTTTAAGTTTTTCAAAATCCTCTTTTCTGAAAAGCACGCCATCTTTCAGCTCTATTAATTCTCCCCCCTGAATCAAAAACATCAAAACATCTTCATAGCTTGAGTCCTCTTCCAAAAGCTCCTCTTTGGTGGGGGGGGAAAGCGGACTGGCAACAAATTTCTGCAATATTTTTTGGGAGAGGTTTTTTTGTTCGGGACTAAGTTTGGGTTGATGAGAAGAAAGCTTTAGATATGCTTCCTGCTGAACGATTTTTCCATCCTTAATCAGGTATTTTATGGCTTCGGCTAAAAGATTCTCTTCTATTTTGAGTTTGCTGGACAGCTCCGCAGATTTCAATCCGATCTTGAAAGGAAATTTCTGGTGCGTTTTTTCCACCTGTTTGA
>JALHUP010000321.1 GCA_022866585.1 Candidatus Zixiibacteriota bacterium
CAAAGGCGTCTGCATTCCCTTTATGAATTGTTATGGGTGTCCTTTGGCTATGGTCAGCTGTCCCATCGGAACGCTTCAGCATTTCGTCATCATAAAGGCTGTCCCTTTTTTGCTCATCGGCTTTTTGGGGATAATCGGCCTTGTAGTAGGAAGGATGACCTGCGGATGGCTTTGTCCTTTTGGGTTTGCTCAGGAAATGTTATATAAGATAAAAACCCCGAAGTTATACCCGAGTAAGGTATTCAATTATACTAAGTATTTGAGTTTGATAGGCTTAACCCTATTGGTTGCTTTTTTTGTGGGAGAACCGTGGTTCTGCAAGTTATGTCCGGTGGGCACATTAGAAGCCGGCATCCCCATAGTCTCATGGAATCCGAGCGGAGATATTTTCAATCAGGCTGGAACGATAGTCTCCCTGGTGGGACTTTTATTCTATGCTAAGCTTTTTATACTCTTTGCTTTCGTGTCAGCGGCGATTTTTATCCATCAGCCCTTCTGCCGCTATGCCTGCCCATTGGGAGCCATCTACTCTATTTTCAACCAGGTCAGTTTTTTTCAAATTAAGATATATCGAGAAAAATGTGGCTTTTTTCATGAGTATCGCAAAATATGTCCCATGGACCTTGAGGTCCACCAAACCCCTAACGATAAGGATTGTATTCGTTGCTTAGACTGTATTAGATGTAGAAGCGTCGCTTTTAAACCTTTTTGGAGGAGGTGATGTTCAAATCAAAAGTCCGAGTAAACGAGGAAAGGAGGAGACCAGAAATTGAAAACCATGCTTTAAATGTCAGGTAATCAGAAAAACCTTTAACTTAAATCTTGGAGGTGGATTGATGCAGAGTTTGACAAGAATCATAATGATTATCGGGCTCATTTATTTGAGTCTAATGTTATGTTTGAGCTATCTTGTGGTGGATGAAGTTAGGGCTGGAGTCTCCTTCACCTATACTGCCCCTGTCACCCAAAAAACTGCCTGCATTGGAGATACAACTCAGTTTAGCTCAACCTTGAAAAACACAGGAACGGAAGCGGACATCTATGATGTCGACAGGATCAGAAAACCACCCACCCCAGTTGATTGGTGGATGGAGTTTTGTGCTGGCGGAGTCTGCTATGATTCAAATACAATACATGCAGAAGTTTCTCTGGACCCAAACGATTCTGCTGACGTCCTTCTGGATATCCTTCCCAGGACAGCTGGCACCGGAAACGTCACCATGAGGATAACCTCGCACGCAAATCCCAGCTTAAAAGATTCGATAACCTTCATCCTTAATGCCACAGAGGCATGTCCCGTAACAAGCCAGTGGGGACTTTATGCCCTTATCATTTTAATCTCAATCTCTGGTTTTTATCTTATCTTCAGGAGGTTGAAGCTGGCAAAGGCAACTTAATCTGGGTTTGGATCTCAAAAGCGACATTTTGAATGGTCCATTTCGAGTCTTAGGAAAAGAATTAAGCCGGTAGTTTCAAGTTTGATTATCGGTGGATTAGGGGCGGAAAAAACGATACAGAAAAACTGGTGGAGAAGGTATCTTTAGTGGGGCGAGAGCAATTCTCGCCCCACTTTGCAAAAAAGAGTGCCCCAACAGATCAATTGCATTCATGGCCTGCCAACCCCTGCTCGATAGGTGATTACGTGTTTCAATTTGGGTTTGTCAAAAATTGTAGGGTGCCTCCTCTGTAATCGTCTCCATGAAAGTTTAAGACAGTCTATCTTTGACAGAACTTCGGTTAGAGAAAAAATATTGCCAAACGAAATTTGATTATTATTATTAGCTGTTGTAGGCTTGGTGATTGTAGATTGTCCAACGGAAGAAGTAAATTGTATGCAAAATAAAAAAGTCGGTTTCGTAAAATTTCTGGCGATAAGCATCTCCGTTTTGGTCCTCTGGTTTGTTCATGGCTGTTCCACCAAAAACTTGATATGGACTGAAAAGGTTGGCTCTATATTTGTGGAGTCAAATATTCCGGGAGCGAACATAACAGTAGACAATGTTGCCACGGGTAAACAAACCCCGGATACATTGTCCAACGTCAAGGTTGGGAGCCATTTGATTGAAGTTGAAAAGGAAGGATATCTACCTTCTCCCACTTCCATTATCGTTGAGGTTAAGGCTGACACAATAGTTCAGGCGAGCTTTGTCTTACTGGATCTGAAATACGGGTCATTATGGG
>JALHUP010000322.1 GCA_022866585.1 Candidatus Zixiibacteriota bacterium
CCATTTGTGCTACACCTCACATATTAGATGGGGTTTCTTCGTCGTTGGAAGAACAAATAAACCGTTCTTTCACGCTTTTGCGATCCCAGTTAGTGAAAAGGAAAATGGCGACAAGACTGGTTTTTGGATCAGAAATCTATATACGTCACGATATAGAGTCTCTTCGAAACTTCAGCTTTTTCAGTCTTAATCAAACCAATAAATATCTTCTGGTGGAACTCCCAATGGGAGGTCTGCCTTCTGGAGTAGATCAACTAATCCACCGTCTGCAATTAGAAGGTTTAACCTGCATAATCGCCCATCCAGAAAGATGTCTTATTCGAAAAGATCCACTATCAGAGATCAATAATATGGTGAACAAAGGAGCTTTAATACAGATCAATGCGGGAAGCATTTTGGGGCATTTCGGTAAAGAGGCCAGAAAAACGGCGGAAAGTCTGCTTGAGTATAATCTGGTTCACTTCATGGCAAGCGATGCGCATAACACTTCTTCCGCTTCTATTACCGTGTTGTCCCAAGCTTTAGAAAAACTTTGTCAACTGGTGGGGAAGATTAAAACAGAGGAGTTGGTAATACACAACCCTTCAAAAGTGCTGGAGGGAAAAAGTCTATGGAGCCATGAAAAGGATACGAGCGTAGGAGAGAAACCGAGTTTAGAGGAAAGAGGCTTATCCGAAATCTCACAATGAATTCGAACACTAAAAACAGGGAGGTATGTAATGAAAAGAGTAAAGAGCTTTTTTTCAATGGGACTGACCTTTTATATGATGTTCTTCCAGTTAGCGGGAATATCAAAAGCTCAGAGTCAGGCTGACTCAACTTCTCAGAGGTATAAAGTCGCTTCTCAATATTATCTGGAAAAGGGGATGGAGAACAAATTGATGATGAGCGTTAACGTGTGGGGGGCGGTGGAGAAGCCTGGCGCTCAGTATGTACCCGATGGATCTGATTTAATCAGCGTCCTCTCTGCGGCTGGCGGTCCCGTGGCAGGTGCAAAACTATCGCAGGTTAGACTAGTTCGGAACTTCGACGGTGAAAAATTCAACTTAGTCATCGACGTGAACCGTTGTCTGAAAAAAGGAGAGATGGGAAAAGTACCTGAGATCAAACCGGGGGATACCGTCATAGTTCCCAAGTCCAGAGCTTCTTTTGGCAAATTTATAACCGTGATCTACAACGCAGCCGTTATTGCCAGCGTGGTAAAGCTGATGACGGATTGAAGAAGATCATTCTCACCCTAAAACTAAAGGAGACAGAAATGTCCAAGACAGAAGAAAAACAAGCTACCTTGAATGACTATTTGAGGATCTTAATACGAAGAAAATGGCTTATCCTCCTTTGCTTTTTCTGTCTCGCGGGATCAGCTACTGCTTTCTCGTTTTTGGTCACCCCGATCTATCAAGCGCGCGCCACCATAATGATACAAAAGGAAGGTAAGATGGAGGATCAGATTTTTTCCATCTCCTCCATGATGCAGTCGGACACCAGAATCAAAAACCAAGTGGAGATTCTCAAAAGCCGTACCCTGGCACAGGCAGTGGTGGAGGCGACATTAGACTCTCCTCAAAAGAAAGCATTCAGGAACATGGCTAAAACCAAACCGACGTTTTCACCATCCAAAGATCAGTTGATCCGGGTGATACAGGATAATCTGAGCGCCACTCCTATTCGGGAAACAGACATAATCGAGGTGAAGATGACTGCACCAGATCCACAATTGGTTGCATTTCTGGCTAATACAGTCGCCTCTGAATACTACAAGCAAAGCCTTCAATTCAGTCGAGGCGAGATATCAGAGGTGCGTCAGTTTTTGCAGAACCAGCTGGGCATCGTTCAGGACAGTTTAAATCAATCGGAGGAAGAGCTGAAAAACTATATGGAAAGCCATGATGTTTCCGCCCTCCCGGATGAGACCAAGGAATTGGTTAAGCAATTGGCTGAGTTCGAGTCTCAATTCAACGGAACCAAAATCGAGTTAGAATCCAACGAAAAAAGGCTGGCTTACATGAAAAGACAATTGGATGAAAGGAAAGGTCAGCTTTTAGACGAGATCACCCAAATTTCTACTCCGGTTATTCAGAACTTGAGAAATGAGATGGCAGAGTTGGAAGCCATGCGGGCTGAATACGTCTCCCAAGGAGTGGATGAGACACATCCCAAGATGCAGCAGATTCTGAATCGGATCAAAGAGACTAAAAACAAATTGATCGCTGAAACCACTCAACTGGTCTCCAGCAATCTCACCGTGAAGGACCCTTTGGCATACTCTCAAGATCTGCTATGCAATATTTTGAACTTAGAGATCGAGATTCAGTCGCTTACTGCCAAGGCAGAAGGTTTACAGAGGATAGTCAATCGATATTCTGCTAAGATGAATCAACTTCCTGACAAAAGCTTGAGATTAGCCCGCCTGGAGAGGTCCACCAAAGTGGGGGAAAATATCTATTTGATGCTTAAGGAAAAATACGAAGAGGCTCGGATCAAAGAGGCGGGACAGATAGGAAATGTGAGGATAATTGACCAAGCTGTCGCACCAGATTCTCCCATCAAGCCAAAAAAGAAGTTGAATGTTCTTCTGGGAGTCTTGTTTGGTCTTCTCCTGGGGGGAGGGTTGGCTCTCGTCTTAGAATCGTTGGATACATCGCTTAAAAGCATCGAGGAAATTGAAAATCAGGGATTGAGCGTTTTGGGGCACATACCTAAAATCAGAAGGACCAAAAGGATTAAAAAGTCCGAGAAGGAACAAACCCAGGTGCAAGACAAGGAAGCGGGGAAGATCGCATCCAATTTGATTACCCATTTTGCCCCCAAATCTCCAGTGTCCGAGGCTTATCGCACCTTTAGAACTAACATCCAGTTTACAAACTTAGACTCTCCTCCTCAGACCATATTGGTTACCAGTCCGGGACCAGGGGAGGGAAAATCAACCACCGTGGCTAATCTGGCCATAACATTCTCTCAAATGGGAACAAAAACCCTGCTTTTGGATACTGATTTTCGCCGTCCCATCCTTCACTCCATATTTGGTCTGGAAAAAGAAATCGGAATCACCAATTATCTGGTAGGGAAAGCGCCTTTGGAAATGGTCATAAAGAAGACCCAGATCCCTAATTTGGATATAGTCACCTGCGGAGTGATCCCTCCCAACCCTTCAGAGCTTTTGGCTTCAGAAAAGATGAAAAGCTTTTTAGAGCAATTGAAGGCTGAATATCAAATGATCCTTTTTGACTCACCTCCGGTAATAGCGGTTACGGATGCGGCTGTTTTGTCCCTTCTTTTGGACGGGGTGGTTTTGGTCGCTTGTGCCAGGCAAACCTCCCGGGAGGCTTTGGCTAGGGCCAAAACCCTTTTGGAAAATGTGAAAGCCAAGATGCTGGGAGTGGTATTGAACAAGGTGGAAGCCAAAAGCACGTATGGTTCCTATTATTACTACTATTATTATCATTACTATGGAGATAGAGAAGAGACCAAAAAATTGAAAAGAAGGGTGAAGAGGTCAGCTAAAACGGTGGAACCAATAAGCGAGTGGCAACCTGTACAACCCATATAGGATAAAGATCGTCCTCAATCTCCAAGGGGGGTAAAAACCGTGAAGAGGATAATTCTGGTGGGGGGTGCCAGACTCGATTTTTTTGAACGCTCTTTGTTTTCAGTTAACTCATAAATCAACCAGTCTTGTTCTCATTATAGTTACCCATGAAGAAAGAGAGGGGGTAGCTTAAAAAGGTCACATGGAGTTGAGACTTTTACCCAAAAAAGTCTGGTCGTCGGGAGTCCGATCGATAAGAGACTGAAAGGAAAACCTTATGTCTTTAGTAAAACTCAAGCAAGATTGGGAACAACTTGGGCATATAGATCCATATTACGCCATTCTATCAGATCCAAAGCTAAAATATGGCAAATGGGATATTAATGAATTGTTTAAAACAGGGTATTGTGAAATAGAAGAAGTTCTCCAACATGCTGTAAAACTAGGATATCCTTCAGGACGAGAATTAGCCCTGGATTTTGGTTGTGGTGTTGGAAGGTGTACGCGTGCATTATCAAAGTATTTCAAGCAATGCTATGGTATAGATGTTGCTCAAAATATGATTGTTAGAGCTAAAGAACTAAATGGGTCCATTTCAAACTGTGAGTTTATTGTAAATTGTGAAGTACATCTACGAATATTTCCTGATAATTATTTTGATATGATTTACACAAATATAGTTCTTCAGCATTTATCTAATAAATCCATGATCAAATCTTACATTTGCGAGTTCATACGTGTGCTAAAAGAAAGTGGACTACTAGTTTTTCAGTTACCAAGTTACATTCCGTTGAGACGAAGATTTCAAATACGTCCAAGACTTTATTCATTAATGCGGATGCTTCATTTTAATGAGAGATTTGCTTACCAAAGGCTAAAATTACATCCCATAAGAATGAATTTTATTCCAGCGAAGGAAGTCATTACCTTTTTAAATGAAACTGGCGCGAAGGTTTTAGAAGTTCAATCACGTTTAATTGCCGGTCAAGCAATTCAAGATAGGATGTATTACGTTACAAAAGACTGAAAGCAAAACCTGATGAACAAGGGATTGAGACTTGTGTGGGGGACATTCATGTCCGGCGCTGGAGTGCTCGACTGAAAGGAAAACCTGGTGAATAAGGGAAAAAGGCTGTCCACAGCTTCAGAATGCGGAGTAAAGAAATCTTTTGTTCCTGGTAGTTTTAGCCAACCGGTCAAAAAGCACGGGACCACGGTTAGGATCATCCAGAACTCCGGATCGATCTTACTTTATACCAGCGGGGTCAAAGTCTTAAAATTAGTCTCATTTCTGCTTCTGGCTCGATACTTAGGCGTTTCCCAGTTCGGCAAGTTCTCTTTGGTGTTGGCTTTTGTGGAGCTTTTCCGGGTGATGGCTGATTTTGGGGTGGACACTGCAGTTATCCGCAGGCTATCTGTTTCAGAGGAAGATCAAAGTAAGTTAGTGGGGAATACCATTTCCTTGAAACTGATCTTAGCTACAGCATCTTATTTTCTTACTATTTTAATTGCCCTCATCCTCAGGTATCCCGCTGATCTGGTGCTACTGATTGGTTTGGCAGCTTTTGCTCTGTTTGCCTCCGCCACCGCCAACGCCTTAACCACACCCTTCCAAGCCCAATTGAGGATGAAACAGCTTATTCCTGCGAAAATATCAGGAGGGGCTTTCTTTATTATAGCTGTAGCGATTGGTATCCAGCTGGGATTATCCCTTACCGGATTTTTGGCTATCTGGGTTGGGGCTGAATTCGTTACTTTGCTTCTAACCGCCCTAATCGCCAAATCATGGTTGCCACCAAAGTTTTCCTTTAATGGGAAGAGGTTAAAGCCAATTTTTGTTGAAGCTATCCCCTTAGGAATATCGGCTATATTGATAACTGCTTATTTCAGATTAGGAATATTGATCTTGGGGTGGATGGTTGGTTATCAGGCGGTCGGAGAGTATGCCGTAGTCTATAGAATAACAGAATCGTTTTTGATTCTGGGTGTAGCAATAGCCGGTTCTGTATATCCTATTTTTTCAAAAATTGCCAAAAGCGGCGATTTTCAAAGGTTTAAGCGGGCTTTGATAAAAGTGTATGGTGGTTCCCTTTTGTTAGGTGCCCTTTTTGCTGCCTTTGTTACCATCTTCGCTAAACAGATACTTGGTTTGATCTCTTCTCAATACCAAGGCTCCCTATCTCCTCTTATTCTATTGAGCTGGGCTTGTGTTTTCATGTTTGCCAACATGCAATCAGCCGCCTCCATTCAGGGTCTGGGTCTGTTCAAATTAGTGACTCTGATTTCTTCATTTAACCTGATACTGAACGTCTTATTAAATCTATATCTTATACCCCTTTTGGGAGCGACTGGAGTAGCTTGGGCTATTCTGCTCACCGAAGGTGTTAATATGATCATACAGCTAAGCTTAATTTCTCTTCTTTTAAGAAAAAAGATTACAGGAGATTACAAGATATCATCATTTTTAGAGTCGCTCCCGGCAGAAAGGTGTGTTACTCAATGAATACGATCTTGGAAAAAGCACGACCCCCAGCTAAGAAAATGCAAACCCTCTTGGCCACAGATCTATATGAATTTGGTGGCACCATAGAGTCGGTTCGCAATTACCAACAAGGTTTTATCAAATATTTTCAAGGGTGCCACAGGGTATTAGATCTTGGTTGTGGGAGAGGAGTCTTTCTTAAACTTTTAGCTGAATCGGGAATAGAAGGTGTGGCAGTGGACCTGTGTGGGGAAGCGGTAGCATTATGCCAAAAACAAGGTTTTAGAGATGTTTATCATCAAGATGTTTTCGCCTACCTTAAGGATCATCTTTCAGAAAAATCCGCCTATGGCCGGCAGGATTTCGATGGGATTTTTTGCAGCCATCTGATCGAGCATCTTGATTTTGCTTCTGCCACAGAGCTTCTACATTTATGTTACCAGGTGCTAAAGCTAAAAGGAAGGATAGCAGTAGTAACCCCCAACCCGGAATCTCCAAAGATAATGGGGTCGATTTTTTGGTTAGATCCCTCCCATGTCCGTCCCTATCCTCTGCCCCTTCTGGAGAGCATGTTAAAGAAAAGTGGTTTTAAGATAATAGACAAGGGCAGCTTTGATAGCCCAGGTCAAGGTATTAGATCTTTGTGTGTCGGCATCTTTAACAGTTTGTTAAACTTGAAAAAGATTGGGACTAATACGTTTGTGGTGGGGATGAAACAATGAATCTTTTATATAGGGGGCAAATAGGTTGAGAGTCTTATTAGATGCTACCGGGCTTTTCAATCCTCACCGCTTCAGGGGGGTGGGTCGATATGTCTCTGGTCTGATCAATGGATTTGAGTCTATTTTAAAGGATGACTCTGAGATAGAACTACACTGCCTGGAACAGATTAGGGGAAACGAGAACAATGGCTATTTACCTTTTCCCACCGTACACAATAGAAGACCCAGCTATCCGAGCATCAGGCTGCAATGGCTTTGGAACAGTCTTCTTTTAGCCAAAGAGGTCGCCGAAACCGAGAACTTCCTTTATCATTCTACTGACTACAATGGAATACCTATCTCCAAGAAGTTTAAAACTGTTGCCACTTTATACGATCTTATACCTCTCAGTTTTTCTGATACATATCTGAGGAATAAGCCTTTAGATATCAGATTGGGATACAAAAGCATACTTAGAAGATACCAAAGAGCTGATCACATTATTTCCATCTCTGAAGCTACCAAAAAGGATGCCACACAGCTTCTGGGTATTTCTGATGATAAAATTACCGTGGTTCCTTTAGCCTTTGATAAAAAACTTTTTCATCCACCAAAAGATTCCGACGCTGTTAAAAAAGTCAAGATAAAATATAATCTTCCAGAAAGATACTTCCTCTACTCTGGCTCTTTGGAACCCCATAAAAACATAGAGAGAGTTTTGAGGGCTTACAAGTCGCTGTCAAATCTCCCGGAGAGGTTTGTATTTATAGGAATCCATTCTAAAAGACAGAGGGAATCATTTTCTTGTCAAATCAGAGAATTTAAGCTTACCGAAAGAGTAAAGCATTTGGGCTATGTAGAGGATGGTGATCTTTCAGCTCTTTACTGTGGCGCCACAGCCTTTGTTTTTCCCTCTTTAAAGGAGGGCTTTGGTTTGCCAGCCTTGGAAGCTATGGCCTGTGGATGTCCGGTCATCTCCTCCAGCCTTTCTGCCATGCCTGAAGTTGTCGGGGATGCAGGCATCTTGATCGATCCCTATGATGAAAAAACTTTAAAGGAAAGCATGGCAAGGCTCTCCTCCGATGAAAAGCTAAGAGAACAACTAAAAGAAAAAGGGCTAAAACAAGCCTCCCTGTTTAGCTGGGAAAGATGTGCCCAAAAAACTTTAGAGGTCTATAAGAAGTCACTTTAAAAAGATGAATAAC
>JALHUP010000323.1 GCA_022866585.1 Candidatus Zixiibacteriota bacterium
GCTCTTTCCGGAATTCAAAGCTCCAGATTTATTCATCTCGGAAAGCTGGGAGGTCATCTGGTCCATGTCGTTTTTCACTCCGGATTTCTCCGACATATTCTGAAGCTCATCGACGTCCTGAGGAGGTAAAAGTGAAAGCTCCTTTGCCAGGTCAGCAAATTCCTTCAGCTTCTCCTCAAAGTTGTTCAAATCTTGTTTCAAGTCTTTTTCTTTATCCGAGAGTTCAGGGAGTTTTTCTTTTTCAGAAGCTTCGGTGTTCTGGTTAATTTCATTTTGAGTTTGAGCCATCCTTTCTGCCATTTTTATCAGATTCTCCAGCTTCTGCTCCGCCTGCATCCTTTTCAAAAGGGCGATGGTTCGATCCAGCCTTTTGAGAAGTTCCTCCTGAGAAATTTTCATTTTCGCTACGGCTTGCTTTAGAAGCTCTGGGTCTAAATTCTTCAAAGCTTCCGCAAGTTTTTGTAAGGCTTCCTTCATCTCCGGAGTCATAATCTCTTCCATCAATTTTCTTATTTCCAAAAGTTTATCCACCATCTCCAAGGCGGCCAGTTTGTTCTCCTCGATCTTTCCAATGTTTTCATCCATCCTCTGGGCTAAATTTTTCAAATCGGAAGCCAAGTTTTGCTGTTTCTCTAAAATATCTTCCATCTGTTGTTTTTTCTGCCAATCCAGGTCAAGTTTTCCGGTAGATCTATCTAACTCCCGGGATAAATCTTCGACTTTTTTCTTAAGCTCCCTTTGACCTTTAAGCAGAGTCTCCAGATCCTCAACTTGCCCCTCTTGTTCTCTTTCCACCTCCGCAACGATTTCGTCCAAAGAGGGGAGCCTTACAGAATAAGTTTTGCTTTCCGCCTTTTTGGGACCCAAAAAGGTATCATTGTCGAAAATTATCGCTTTATATCTCACCACATCGCCGGGAACCAAAGGAAGATTGGAAAGATTCCATAGATATTCCACATCCATAGCACTTCGATTATTGCCAGGAATATCAATATTTATTCTCTTCTCTTCATTTTCTTTACCCTCTGAGATTATCTGATAGGAAAGCAAAAGTGAAGAGAAACCGTAATCATCGGAGATATTTATGAAAAGGGGAACTCTCATGTTTTCGGTTAAGTCCTGATCATGCCCCGGCTCCAAAATCTCCACGGTCGGATATTGGTCATCTATTTTGGTTATCTTGTATTCAATAGGGTCTTGATTTTTGTTGCCAATTTTGTCCCAAACCTCGATATGATAGGAGTCGTCTTTTTTGACCAATATCTCTCCTGTGGCCACCTCTCTTTTTAATTTCATCTCTGATTTGGTCGAATCGGAAAAGACGATATTTGCCTGGCTCAATTCTTTGTTGGTCTTTGCCTCTATTTGAACTTTCGTTCCCACGATAGCGTTGATGTTGCCGTCGTTTTCATCCACCACCTGGGTCTTCAGTTGGGTGTATCTGGGGTAATTGAAGGTTAATCTCAAACCAATCACTCTGGGCTTATCCACAACCGTTATCTTAAACAGATCACTTTGCACCCCTTCTGCTTCCGCATAATAATCGAAGCTCCTTTTCACCTCTTTGAAATCAAAGGAAAAATCAGGATTCTCAATGCCTGTTTGTTTATTAACTTTCACCAACTTCTCTTCATTCCATCTTGCCCCTTCCCCGCCTTCGGCGGGATTTTCAACGTTTTTCCAATAGAAGTTTATTTTCTTAGGTTTTTCCCCCTCCACATTTATTTTGATCTTGACATCGGAATATTTCACCACTTCCGCATTTCCCGGAGAGATCACAAAGAAAAATTTTTGAGGGGATACAAATTCGGTTAAGGGATGGGAGAAGATGAAAAGTGAATTCGTGAAGGCGGTAGGGAAAACCAGGGCAAAGAAGAGAGATATTATGGCTAAGCTCCCCGCCAGTTTGCCCATCTTTTTGATCGGATTTCTGTCGATGATCTCTTGAAGATTCAGCTTTTGGGTGGTCGTATCTGCCTGTTCGATCACCGCCTCGATCATCTCAGTCGAATAACCTTCTGGATTCTTTTCTAAATTTTCAGCCAACTGTAAGGCGGCAATTAATCGGTTATTAAGCTCAGGGAATTTTTCCTCCAATTTCAAAGCTAAACTCTCCAGACTTGGCTTATATAGAATCGGTCTCAAACAGAGGTAGGAGATGAATATCACCAGAATCAGAGAAGCTACGCCGATATAACTGATCCTCGCCTCCACCGGAAAAACAAAAATTGAATTCAGCCAAAGCCCCAAAAAAGC
>JALHUP010000324.1 GCA_022866585.1 Candidatus Zixiibacteriota bacterium
GAAAGATATTTGGCGGTGAACACGTGCGAAGTCCAATTCACTTTATCTTCATGTGAAGTGAAGGTAACATGAATTCTTAGGATGTATTTTTCTAATTCTATTTTTGCTCCGGTTTCCTCATAGGCTTCTCTTAGGGCACAAAGCTCCAAGTCTTCATCAGGTCTGAGCCCTCCGCTGGGAGCACGGTAAAGTCCTTTGGGATACCAGGGCTTGGCTATTACGATGATTTTATTATCCTTGAAAATAAATAAAGTCACATCCGAATTCCGCCCGTCCTTCATGCTATCTTTGAGATTCAGAAACTCAGAAGGACTCATGGGGAAGGACATACTTAATTGGTGAGGAACTCCAAAACGTTTTTCTATATCCTCAAGTGTGTTCATTTTGGTTTTTTAACCTCTCCCTCCTGTCCCCCTCTCCACATTTGAGACTGTGTCAGAATTCCCGTTTTTGTAGCCGCCCCGCTAAGCGGGGCGAAATCGGAATGTTGAATTCCAATAACTTACGCAATCTAAAGATTGCGGCTACAACTTCAAAACATAATTATGACACAACCCCACTTGTGGAAAGGGGGAATAAAGGGGGTGAGGTCAAGGTTGCTTTTCTATAGGTATCAGACAAATGAAAGTAAGTTTTTCCTCAGAGTCATTTTTGAATTGATGATTCTCATCTGGCGGAACAAAGACCGCATCACCCTTTTTCAATGGAAAGTTCTTTTCCCCGGTGACCAGGATTCCCCTTCCTTCTAATATAAAAACTTCATGTTCCCAGGAATGTTTGTGATACGGGGTAAATCCACTCGGTTCCACTTCAAATATGCGCATGGCAAAATTGGGCGCACCATCTTTTTGAGAGATAAGCCACCTGATGGTTACTCCTTGAGTGCCAGGTTCTTTAACCTCGCCAATCCTTACGTCTTTAAAGTTAATTATCTTCATTTGGGAAGTGTTCATTTGAATTTTTTCCTTAGGTTCTTTTTAGGAAAGGCGGACAGCCACAAGGGCTGTCCCTACAAATTCTCCTCTCTTGGTGACGAAGGACAAAGAGTTCGCACATGGTTCGCCTAAAAGGCGAACACTCCAATTATGCTTTCTATGAAATGGAGAGAAAGAATAGGACTCATATTTTTCTGCTTCCCGGTTTGACCAAAGGCTCGCCTTTCTTGCAAAGCGGACACTCCTCCGGAGCATAATTTTTCACCTCGGTGGTGGCTAATGCCTTCAAGGGATAGCCAAACTCCACCTTCCCTCCTGATCTATCCAGAAGGACTCCAATCCCAACAATTTCTCCCTCATACTTGTTGACCAGATCAATGACCTCACGGAGAGATTTTCCGGTAGTTAAGATATCGTCTACAATCAAAACCCTTTCGCCTTTTTTCAAATTGAATCCTCTTTTAAACACACGCGCCTCACCTTCAGATTCTGCGAAGATCGAGCGGGTCTCTAAATTTTTAGCCACTTCATAAGCTATGATAACTCCTCCCGTGGTGGGACCTACCACCACCTCGATTTTGTCATCTTTAAATAACGATGAGAGCTTTTGGCATAAAACCTCCACATACTCCGGGTGTTGTAATACCTGAAATTTCTCGAAATACAAATCCGAATGAAGACCAGAGCTTAAAAGAAAGTGACCTTTCAAAAGTGCTTTTGCTTTTTCAAATATCTGGAAAATCTCTTCTTGATTTGCCATAGAATTTTCTCCTTTCGAGAAGCGAAAGATCTCACCCCTACCCCTCTCCTATGAGGAGAGGGGAAAAGTAAAATAAGTCAATCAACTAAAACCGCCTGGGCAACTGCATATTCCTTGGTGTGGGACATGCTGATCAAAATTTTCTTGTCCCCGATTTTATCTTTGATCCTTTTTCCCAATTTGACGCTGGGTGATCCATTTTTATCGTTGACAACTTCCATGCTGGTCCATCTTATTCCCTGCGAGAGTCCGGTCCCAATGGCTTTGAGGATTGCCTCTTTTGCCGCAAAACGAGCCGCAAAGGATTGTTCCGGTGCGTTTTTACTTTTGCAATAGGCGATCTCCCAGGGAGTGAAGACCCGATGAAGAAAACGATCTCCCCACTTCTCCATCAAAATTCTTATCCTCTTCACCTCCACCATGTCAATACCCACAGAATCGAGCATAAGTCTTGTTTCCCAAAACATTTTAAGATTGTTGAAAAAAATGCTTGCTTTTTATTTTTTTGATTATATAATATAAAGGGAAAGGGTGGTATTTGAAAACCTTTAACAATCGACTGATGAAGGTTGCCCCCGAATGTTGAGTGTACGCGGTGACCCGCATGGGTAGCGAAAGCGAAATACAGGAGGCGGTTGTAAAAATCCTTTACCGTTGAGTAGACAGAGCGTTTTTTCAAATTACCTACCCTTTCCAAAAAAGTCCCCCCAACAAAAGTGGGGGACTTTTTTAATCTCTTTACACTTTTCAAATTTCAATCTCCTTCACTGCTGGAGTGCGTCTAACCTTTGGAGTCGCGTAGCGGAAGCTCCGCTTCAACACTCCGGGTTAATCCATTAGGGTAGCGGACAAATAGGAAATAACCTTATTTAGCATTTTGAAAACCCGCACACCCGACAGACCAGGCATCCCGAATCGTGCTCCAGCTTTGCTCCGCAATCCGGACAATACTCCATATATGAATCTTTATAAGAGTTTTTACCTTTGTTCTTGCCGAAATGTTTGTTCAGAACTTTGGCAATGGCATCCGGGATGGACATGACCAGTCCCCCTTCCTGAAAGATAGGAGAGGCACCGCCGATTCCAATCAGTTGCTCGATGATCTGTTCGATGCTTATTCCGCTTCGAAGCGCCAGAGAGATCAACCTGCATATGGCTTCAGTGTCCGCCATGGTGGAATATCCGGATTTTCCTATCTGGGCAAAAACCTCAAAAGGCTTTCCATCTAAAGTGTTGATGGTCACATAAAGATTCCCATATCCGGTTTTGATCTTATCAGTTATGCCGGAAAGAGAAGCTGGTCTCTCCATGGGAGCGATCTTTTCCTCTACCACCAAAGGTGCGATCTCCGACACCCCCTTCTCTTTTTCTATGGATCCTGCGGACTTTGTGGACAAAACCTGTGCCTCTCTGGATCCATCCCGGTAGATGGTCACGCCTTTGCAACCTAATTCATACGCCAACCTGTAGGCAGTCTCTACATCCTCCACCGTGGCTTGGTTGGGGAGGTTTATGGTCTTAGAAAC
>JALHUP010000325.1 GCA_022866585.1 Candidatus Zixiibacteriota bacterium
GATCATGCGGTAATGTCTATACATCTTATCAAACAAAAACATCTTAAGCTGGCTGTTCAGTTTTTTGGTAGGATTGGAAAAGCTGATTATGTTTTCCGCGGCATTTCTGACGTCGTCAACACTTTTTATTTGATGTTTTTGTATCTTTTTGTTTGTCTCGGAGATCAGATCGGAGACTTCAAAATTGATCACCATCCTCACAATCTGATGCCTTCTTTGGCTGGGCGAGAGATGTAAGTGTTGCTTTTTCACCTCTCTGGCAATGTCATGCCAGAGCGTGACTTCGTTTAATTCCTCCTCTTTCAAAACGTCCGATGCCAAACCATCATCCACATCGTGGCAATTATAGGCGATCTCATCTGCCAAATTCACAATCTGACACTCCAGCGTGGCTTTTTTGTGTGGATTAAACTCGGTGGGAATAGGACGATCATAGATGGTCTCGTGCTTCATGATTCCCTCTCTTACCTCATAGGTCAAATTGAGACCGGGAAAGCTGGGATATTTTTCCTCTAAGAGATCGACTACTCTTAAGCTTTGTTGATTATGCTCAAAGCCCCCATGCTCTTTCATTATTTCATTCAGGGTCTCCTCCCCCGAGTGACCGAAAGGAGTATGTCCCAAATCGTGGACTAAGGCAATAGCTTCTGCCAGATCCTCGTTGAGTTTGAGTGCTCTGGCAATGGATCTGGAGATCTGGGCTACCTCGATGGTATGAGTCAAGCGAGTCCGGTAATGATCGCCTTCATGATTGACAAAGACCTGAGTCTTATATTCCAATCTCCGGAAAGCAGTGGAATGAATGATCCGATCCCGGTCTCTTTGAAAATGAGTGCGATAGGGATGATCCTCCTCCGGGTATCTTCTCCCTTTGGTCTGGCTGTTCTTGGCGGCATAAGGAGCTAATACCTTCTCCTCCTGCTCTTCCATCTCTTCCCTTAGACATTTGCAAAGTTCCATAATATCACCCCGCAAAAAATGTTCAACAGATAAAAAGCCATCTTGGAAATTATAGCAAACGAATTAAATAAATTGAGATAATTCGTATGAATGCATACGCATCACCCTCCCCCTCCCCCTTTACCCCCTCCCGTCCAAGGGAGGAATTTATGAAGTCCCCTCTCCCCTTGTGGGAGAGGTATGTAAATTCATTTCTTGCGTTTGTATAAAATACTCAAAAACAAAAACTAAAAATGCAACCTGAAATTAAAGAATATTGTCTAAATAAAAACAATTCCGATTTTCTCGTCTTTTTCTATGTTTTGCAATTTTAGATTTTCAACTGAAATTTGAGTTTTGCTCTTTGGGTTTTTAGTTTTATAAAGGCAGCTATTATTATAACTCGTAAACAAAATCTTTGTCTTTTCCGCCAGAGGCGGGATCTGCCTATGGCAGAAGAACTCACCCCTTTTGTTCCCCCTCTCTTAATAAGAGAGGGGGATAGGGGGTGAGTTTTCAGCCCGCATTCTGGGTCTTGAGAGATGTCATACTACTTAAGTTAAAAAGACACTTTCTCTTATCAAAAACTACGACAACTAAATTGGAGAAGAACCTGAAAAAATTACTTCTGTCTGGCTTTAAAATTCTCAATTATTCCCTTAATCTCTTCTTTATCTCTGGGGTTTTTAGTAAGCTCCAAGGCTTTCTCTAAGTCGCTTATCGCTTCTGAGAATCTACCTATATAGGAGTATATCATGCCCAGGTTCCTATGCGCTTGATAATTTTGGGGATCCAGTCGGAGAGCTTCTTCAAACGCATTTATGGACAATAGAAATTCGTTCTTTTCTCCATACACAAATCCTAAATTAACGTATGCGTCGGCGTAATTAGGATCGAGCCTTACCGCTTCTTTGATCTCCACCAAAGCAGAATCATTTTGACCCCTCATACGGTAAAGTATTCCCAGATTGTTGTGGGCTTCCGCAAAGCCTGGGTTTGCTTCTATGGCTGTTTTGAATTCTCTTTCTGCCCATCGGTATGCACCTTGCCTCATAATTATGAGCCCATAGGTAGTGTGCGTCACCGCATCATAAGGTGCTCGTTTTACCATAGCTCTCCAGAAAAAGAGTTCCCTTCTAAATACTTCTGCTTGGCTTTTAATGCTAAATGCATAAAATATCAGAAGGAGCGCAAAAAATAAAGAAAGCAAATGACTTGCCCTAAGCCATATCTTATCGGGAAGAGCAGGTATTTTAATTCCTAAGATTCTTTTCCCCTTTGGCACATCCAGGGCTTCCACTATTTGCTCGTCCTGCCTTCGCTTGGGCCACTTAATTTCAAATATTTTTTTGTCCCACTTGATCCCTTCTGCTGCCAGTTTACCCAGAATAAGACAAAATCCGATAGAAGGTATATAGGACCACCACTCTTTGACCGAAGCATAAAGTGGGACTAAATTCAAAACCGGCACTAGGGTAATAAGTATCCATAATATGCCGAACCAGACCTCCTTTGAACGTTTTCGTAAGGATATTCCCAATCCTAATAACCCGGCAAAAAATATTAAAGAGCCTAAAAATTTTAGACTCAATATGGAGGTAACTGTCTCCACCCGGGGAGAAAAATTAAACTGAAAAGGTAAAATCAATTTTTTAAAGTAATAAAAATATATGGGGAAGACGGTAAGAAACCTATGAAATAATCCACTGGAGGTATAAGGTTCACCGGTGCCCAGATTCCCTATCACCCTCACTCTCCACCAGAGATATAAAATCGTAATTATTACGAATGGTATGTAGGGAATTATTTTTTTCCGGATGGGCTCCTTTTGCGAAATATAATCCCAGACAAACAAAATAAGGGGTAAAGCCAAAGTGGTCTCCTTGGAAAACAAACACAAGACGTAACTAATTAGTGAGCCTGCAAAAAGAAGCTGTCGGGGTAGCTTCTGATAATCTTTTCTTTTGAAAAAAAGAATCATGGTCAAAAGGAAGAAGATACAGGCGATCACATCCGTCCTCCCGGAGATCCAAGCCACCGAGCCGATGTGAAGGGGATGGGCCGCAAAAAAGAGGCTGGTGAAAATAGATAAGGGCATATTTTTAAAGAGAAGAAAAATCAAAAGATATAAGAGTATGGTATTGATAGTATGGGCTCCCAGGTTGAATAGATGCTGGTTTTGGATGGGTTTGCCCAGATGATAATCAACAAAATAGGACAAACTGACTATGGGTCTATAAAAAGGAACGGGTTCATAGGTTTTCACGGGTAGGGGAGAAACAAAAGTGGTTTTAAGATTGTCCCAGTTTTCGAGAAAATCGGTATTCTGGTAAATCAGACGCCCATCATCAGCCACATAACTGAATTTTGTGGTCTCAAAATAGATCAACACCGAAACGACTGCAAGCAAAATGATGATTATCAGATGGGTCAATTTATCCTTCATGAACGTTCCTCCTTCTATTCCCCAGGGATTTGATTCTTCATACCGATGAAGTGTTATTTAGCAAAGGCAATGCAAAATCGCTTGCCATCGAGCATAAATTGTCAATCTAAAAGACATCTAAAAAAACTTAAGCCCAATGCCTTAAATTCGTATCATAATATCATAAACGTTAGTGTTTGTCAATAACAAAACTTCTTTTTCTTCTTGACTTCAACTTCTTACAAACTTATTATCACTATCGGTATGGTTTAATTTTTCTTAAAAGGGAGATTGC
>JALHUP010000326.1 GCA_022866585.1 Candidatus Zixiibacteriota bacterium
GCCAGTCTTGTAGCTTCGGATAGAGACATGTCCTTTCAGCATAACCAAAGCCGGATGAATAGGCTCCATTCAGCTCCGAAGGAAGCAAAGCGACCTTTACCACCTGATTATAAGCTTCCCGGGGAAGCGCAAAAACCCTGCCAATCATCGGCGGTAGCTGGAACTGGAGCAATTCGTGGTCGGGTCACTCAAGCTCCAGGCGGAACTACGCCAATCGAAAACGTTTATGTTGAAGCCTATAAATTGACTTGCCCATATTATTATGCCGAAGCTTACAGCGATTTTGACGGCTACTATATAATTGAGAGTCTCCCCGCCGGAAAGTATGCGGTTTGGACGGACAACGATTCCATCTTTTTGGACATTGTGTGGAACGATAAACCGACTGGGGAAACACCAGATACAGTGGTAGTTGTCTTGAATGACACCACAGACAACATCAACTTTAAACTTCCGGTGGGTGGAAAAATCACTGGCAGGGTAACAATGCTTGGAGCTTCTTTTTCTTTCGTTGTGGTAGATGCTATCGACACACTTTCATATTATGAGTATTCCGTATACCCCTTTATATTTCTTGACACTGCCTCTTACGAGATCAGACAACTCCCTACTGGAATTTATAAAGTGAATATCGCCTACACCGATAGTTTTGCCCCTGAGTATTATAATAATAAACCAGGCTGGGCAAGTGCGGATCCAATTAGAGTCAAGGAGGACTCGATCACCTCTAACATTGATTTTACTTTGGCTCTTGGCGGAAAAATCACCGGGACGGTCAAACTACCTGGAGCTGATTCGGTTTCGGCAACGGTATGGACCACCGATACAACTACCGGAGACTCTTATTATTGTAGCGCGTACAATCCTTCCGGTGACTCTGCCACTTATGAGATCGTCGGATTACCTACCGGGACTTATAAGGTGAATACATATAACTCGCAGGGTTACTTCGAGGAATACTACAATGATAAACCAGACTGGGCAAGTGCGGATCCAATTAGAGTCAAGGAGGACTCGATCACCTCTAACATTAATTTTACTTTGGCTCTTGGCGGAAAAATCACCGGGACGGTCAAACTACCTGGAGCTTCTTCGGTTTCGGCAACGTTATCGGCTATCGATACTACTACCGGATACCCTAATTATTGGGGAGATGCGTCCAATCCTTCCGGTGACTCTGCCACTTACGAGATCGTTGGATTACCTACCGGGACCTACAAGGTGTATGCACATAACGAGCAGGGTTACTTCGATGAATACTACAATGATAAACCAGATTATGCCACTGCAGATACGATTCATGTTACAGCGGGAAGCATCCGCCCAAACATCAACTTCACCTTAACTTTGGGTGGAATCATCAAGGGAAACGTTTCAAGCTCTGCCAAAGGATCACTGAAAGGCGTCAAGGTATATGTATTTTATACGACTAATCCCACATCGTATCAAGACTATGGTTCCACCAACTCTTCTGGAGATTACAGGATAGCTGGGCTCCAGAGCCGATACTATAAGATCTTGGCTTATGGGGATACCATATATGCTCCAAAGTATTATAACAACAAAACCTCCTGGAGCAGTGCTGATTCAGTGTTGGTCCCCGTATCCGATTCAGTTTTAGGCAAAAATTTTGCCCTGGAAGTCGGAGGCTCGATAAAGGGGCATGTATATGGTGACGATGCGGTTTCTCTTTCCGGTGCCACTGTGACGGCTTTTGGTTTCTTCGACCAATTCCCTATAGAAAGATCGAAAACAACCCCTGCTGACGGAAGTTATAAGATAGGCGGCCTGCCCACCGGCTATTATAAAGTTAGGGCTTACGACGGCTGTAAATACATCTATTATAACAACAAACCATCCTGGGATTTAGCAGATTCAGTTTTTGTCACCATGCCTGACAGTGTGATCAATATCAACTTCAGTTTCCCCACCACCGCAGTCGAAGACGAAGATGATCAGACCACCCGAAGACCGGCTGAATTTGAGCTAAGCCAGAACTATCCCAATCCCTTCAATCCGGGAACCCAAATCGAATACACCCTGAAAAAGACCGGACACGTAACTTTGCATATCTATAACATCCTCGGAGAAAAGGTGAAAACATTGTTGGATCAAGATCAACCCGCCGGTCTCTATCGGATTGATTGGGATGGGAAAAATGATAATGGGAAACCCGTATCAAGCGGAATATATCTTTATAAATTGGAGGTTAATGGATTTTCAGAAGCCAAAAGGATGCTTCTGTTGAAATAGGTCAACGGATTAAGCGGATTCATCCTGATCCCGCCTTTTATGGTGAGCGAAGTCGAACCATTGGCGGGAGAACGGATAGAACGGATTTTACCCTCAAGAGTTGAGCTTTGGGGTGGGTCAAGAGTTAAGGGGAGTGTTGAGGGAGTTTTTCAACACGCCCTTCAGGTGAACCCTTGTAAAAGCTCATTTTCTTTCTCCACAAAATGAATATCTGCGCGCCCATATCCCGCATGGATGGGCAATTTGGATTTTTCGTCCTCCCAAAAAAAATAAAATCTTGACAAAATAAATGTGTTTATGTAAATTCACACTTCAATTGCGTTTTGGAAGTAATTAAATGAGTGCTTTTTGAGGAAAGGAGGATAGTTTGGAAGATAAAATCAAGGAGACCATCGACTATTTGAAGAAAAAGAAAGTGGATTATGCGGACTTAAGACACCAGAAGACCAGCATTGAGGACATCAAGGTGAAGAATGGGAATGTGGAGGCTTTGTCCCGTCGGGACGATCAAGGATTCGGGGTAAGGGTGATCGCGGACGGAGCCTGGGGATTTGCGGCAAGCTCCATTTGTTCCTTGGCGGAAATGAAAAGGGTGGCAAATCAAGCCATAGAGATTGCCAAAGCCAGCGCCTTAACCAAAAAGGAAAATGCCCGACTGGCTGAGGCTGAAGTTTATAATGACAAATATGCCAGTCAATACGCCATCGATCCTTTCGAAGTTCCCATAGACAAAAAGATTGGTCTTCTTTTGGACGCCTGTGCCATCATGATGAAAAACCCGAAGATCAAAGTAGCAGAAGGATCCATGGAGTTTTTCAAAACGGACAAGATATTCGCCTCCACCGAGGGGGTTTTTATAGAACAGTCCATTTTGGAGAGTGGAGCGGGGATCTCCGCTATGGCTGTAGATGGCTCAGAGGCGCAAAGACGCTCCTATCCCAACTCCCATCGCGGCGATTATGCCTCGCGCGGTTATGAATTTGTAGAGGAGATGAAATTTTTGGAGAATGCGGAGAGGATCCGGGAAGAGGCGGTCCAGCTTCTTTCGGCTGAGCCACTTCCGGAAATGGAGACGACCATCATCATCTCCGGCAACCAGATGGCTCTTCAGGTGCACGAGTCCTGCGGCCATCCCACAGAACTGGACCGGGTTTTGGGCACCGAGATAAGCTTAGCCGGCGGAAGCTTTTTGACTATGGATAAACTCAATAAGCTTAAATACGGATCAGAAAAGGTCACTATCACCGCGGATGCCACCCTTCCCGGAGGATTAGGAAGCTTCGGATACGATGATGAAGGGGTAAAAACTCAAAGGGTGGATTTAGTGAGGAATGGCCTTTTCGTAGGGTATCAGACCTCTCGAGAAACCGCGTTGGTTTTAAAACAGAAAAGCAACGGCACCATGCGTGCGGACGGATGGAACAGAATTCCCTTAATTCGCATGACCAATATAAATTTAGAACCAGGTGAGTGGGAATTGGATGATTTGATAAAAGA
>JALHUP010000327.1 GCA_022866585.1 Candidatus Zixiibacteriota bacterium
TGCTTGGTCTCGCATGATCACTTTGATCATAACTGCGTGTCTGTGGTCAAGGGAAAACCTGAAGTGGTGAAAGGGAGTGGAGAGAAAAAGGTAAAGAGCGTCAATTTCAAAGGAGTGGAAGCATTTCATGATGAAAAAAAGGGAAGCCTAAGAGGAAAAGATACCATTTTTTTATGGGAGTTGGGTGGAATTAAATTTGCCCATGTGGGAGATTTAGGAACCGAGCTTTCAGGAGATCAGATAAAACAGATGGGAGCAGTGGACGTTCTTTTCGTCCCTACAGGTGGATATTACACCATAGATGCGAAGACCGCAGACAAAGTCGTCTCCAGCTTAAATCCCAAGGTGGTCATCCCCATGCATTATAAGACCGCGGTTATGGGATCAAGCTTCCCTATCGCAGGAGTAGATGAATTTCTAAGGGGGAAAGAAAATGTGGTAAAAGTCGGTAAGAATTCCATCACCTTCCAAAAGGAGGCATTGCCTCAAAAGACCACCATCTATGTGTTGGAATATAAATAAAAAATCAGGTGATAGGTTTTAGGTTTAAGGTGATAGGTGATACGTGATAGGAAAAACTCACGGCAGATGGAAGCAGATAAAGCAGATGAGTATGCGTTCATACGAATCTTTTATGAGTTTTAGGTTCTCTCTTTCCTCAGACCTTATACCTTTAACCTTTCACCTTTGACCTTACACCTTTCACCTAACACCTAATCAGGAGAACCCATGCCCCTAAAATTAGAAAATATGAACTGGATGGAGTTTGAAGAATTAGTGCCCGGTAAGATTGATACCGTGATTCTTCCTGTCGGAACCATTGAAGCTCATGGAGTAACTAATTTGGGCACCGACGTTACCATCCCGGTCTTCATTGCTGAAAGGATTGCAGAAGATCTGAAGGCCATTATTGCTCCAGCCATCTATTACGGAATAACCAGGACATTGTATTCTTATCCCGGTTCTCTTACCGTAAGTTCACCGATTTTTGAAAGCTATTTGACCGAAATAATGCTTTCTTTGGCAGACAAAGGTTTCACAAGGCTTGTGGTGATGAATGGTCATGGAGGTCATATAGACGAGTTAAAAAATGCGGCGATGAAGGTTCACCGGGAGAAAAAGGTAAAAGTGGCGGTGATTCACTGGTGGATTTTGTGTGAAGAGCTGACCAAAAAGTTTTTTGGGGAAGCTGGAGGACATGCGGGCTTGGATGAAAATGCCGCAATTTTGGCTATCAATAAAGACCTGGTTAAAAAGAGAAGATACAAAAGGGACTTAGTCTATCTCCAAAAGAGTGGAGTCTATTCTCTTCCTGGACCCGGTTCAATTATAATCTACAAAGAAGGCGAAGGTTACCCGGATTTCGATGAGAAAAAAGCGATAAGCTACATGGATAAAGTAGTCAAAAAGGTAAAAGATGATGTTTTGGAAATTTTTGGAAAATGGGACTGGATGAGGTCGGAGTAGCAAGACTTGTCTTGCGTCAATCGTCGTAGCGCCCGATCTCAAGACACAGAAGTCGTGCCATCGTGTCGGGCGTAGCTCATTTTCGGAGACCAACAAAGAAAATATTCAAAAAGAGGTGCAGATGAACGTCTTTGAGGCAATCAAAACCAGAAGAAGCATCAGAAGTTTCGATGACAGACCAATTGAAGAGGAAAAGCTTTTAAGGGTTTTAGAGGCAGGGAGACTTGCTCCCTCTGCTAAAAACCGTCAGGAGTGGAGATACGTGGTGGTGAAAGACAAGGAATTGAAGAAAAAATTGGCGGTGGCGGCAAATAACCAATATTTCATGGCTGAAGCTCCGGTGATAATCGTAGGATGCGCCACCTTGGTCAACTATGTTCTATCCTGCGGTCAGCCTGCTTATACCATAGATGTATCTATTTCCATGGATCATATAACTCTCCAGGCGGTAGAGGACGGATTGGGAACCTGCTGGATTGGAGCTTTTAAGGAAGATGAGGTGAAAAGAATTTTAAATATCCCGGAAGATATAAGGGTGGTCGAGCTTATGCCCTTAGGTTATCCCAAATTCCATCCTGAACCCAAGCCCAGAAAAAGATTGGATGAAATCGTCTTCTACGACCGCTGGCAATAGGGAGGTTTGAAAAAAAAGCCTCGTCGGACACTGAATTAAAAAACAAAAGAGTCAAATATTTTTGTAGCCGCAGGCTTATGGTCATCAACTAATTATCGTGACGATCCTACATAGTGTGGTGAGAGGAAACATAGGGGCGACCCTTGTGGTCGCCCGTAAAACCAGTTCGGGAGGGGACAAGCCCCTTTCCTACATAAGCTTTCCGAGAAAAAATACTATGTTCACAAAATCTGTCAAATTAAAAAGTTGATAACCATTAGCCTGCGAAGAGGGACTCAGATTCTTGCAAAGAAAGTTCTTCACCGAATCCAACAACTCTTTGCACAAAAATCCAAAGCCTTCGAACAATATTTGTGCATTGATTTCAAGTCATAGCTAATCTAACGCTTTATACGACAGCACTTATCTTATTATTTTAAAGCCACTTGCTCTGATGTTAAGTGGCTTTTTTATTATGGCATATTGGTTGCTATAATGAAAAATGGAAGTTGAAGGGTTGAAATTTATTTAGAGTTTTTAAGGAGTTCATTTTGAAAACTTAACCTCAGGAATCGCGTAGCAGAGCCTTCATGGCTCTGCAGACTAGGAAATGAGGAAGAAATTATTTTGGCGGAAGCGGTGACTGTTGACCCATTTGAAGCATCCGAATTTGGGAAAAAGAGCAACATTCAAAAGAAGGGATTTGCTTTATATGACTGAAAACTAAAAGCCATCTTTTACCTTCTCTTTTTGATTGACTAATTTTCAGAAATATGTTAGATTAGCCCAAAATAAAGAAGACCACTCAAAAGAAGAGAGGAGGGAGAGATGGTTAAAAAAAGAAGTAAATTGGCAGAATCCCTGTATGGGATGATGCTGATCTTTTTGATCGTCAGCTCACTTGTAGTGAGCGGGGCGAATCCATCGGCCTTTGCTCAAGAAAAAGAAAAGGTGAGGGTAAAGCCAGTGTCAGAGTTTTCAACCATACAGCCACGTAAACTGATTAGTTGTCCCACCGCCGGTCTTTTGCCCAGAGGAAGCTTCGATTTCGACATAAGGATTTATGGAAACGGCGGGGTGGTGACCACCATCGATGTGGGTTTGATGCGAAGATTTATGATCGGGGTCTCCTTCGGAGGAGAAAATATCATCGGGGAGGGGGATGCCAACTGGAATCCGAGGATAGAGTTTTTAGCCAAATATAGGCTGATCAACGAGAGTTATGCTTTTCCCGCATTTGCGTTAGGGTATGATTCCCAAGGGAGCGGAGCCTTTGATGATAGCTTGGATAGATACGTGTATAAATCGAAAGGTTTCTATGCGGTGATGAGCAAAAATTATCTGGCTGCGGAAATCCCGGTTAGTTTCCACTTCGGCGCAAATTATAGCCTGGAAAATGCCGATAAAGACAAAGATGTATCCGTATTCTTTGGGGCGGATGCACAAGTTTCAGAAAATTTGGGTTTCTTAGCAGAATATGACTTAGCTACAAACGATGATGGATTTAAGGACAAATACGGGCAGGGCTATGGCTATCTGAATGTGGGAATCCAATGGATCTTTTTGAACAGATTACAGCTGGAGTTCCATTTCAGGAATATCCTGCTCAACCGAAAGGACATCTCCACCTGGGGAAGGGAGTTCAGGATTGTTTATTTTGAGATGTTTTAAAAAGGAAGTAGCGTCCGACGTTTCTGCACGAATTCTGTCCTTCGACTTTGCTCAGGACGGTGAGCTTGTCGAACCGTGTCTTGAGATCGGACGAAAAAACTTATATTAAGCAATATTTTTGGGTGATTTTGGCGTAGATACTTTTAGGATGGTGTGAAAGCTTAGAAGCATTCTCTTTCGTTCGTGTAATTTTTTTATCGAGCAAAATTGAATTTACAGAAAAAACTGCTTAGTTAGTGAAAACAAAAATGATTCTTGACCACAAGTTTTTGGAAAAAACCGTGTCATAAAGATAGATGGAGGGTTAAAAAGAAAGGAAGATAATGACTCCGATTAAATAGTCACCCTCTGTCGAGGAGATGCTGAAGATGAAAAATAGATTTATATGGCTGGGTATTTTGCTCATTATGGTGGGGGTATTTGCGGTGGGTTGTTACACCGTGCTGATGCATCCACTGGTGCAGGGGGAAGAAGAGGCAACGGTAGAACATACCGGCGAGTATTATAGGGAGCACTGCACCGACTGCCATGGAGATTACCATAGCTATCCTTATGGGTACTATTATGGGTATTATCCGGACTACTACTGGAGTTCCCCTCGCTGGGGACACTATTACGCTTATCCCTGGTGGTGGGATAGATATTGGTCAAATAATGACAACGAGGTGGAATCTGTTCCTAAAAGCGACGAGAAAGCGGAAAGAAGGAGAGGTTTGGAGCCCCCGTATGTTCCACAACAGAGCGGAACTCCAGCACCCTTCATCAGTATACCCCCTCAAACAAATGAAGGGCAACCGCTCCAGATAGGAAATGAGGGAAATTCCACAACCACTACGGAGCAAAAAAAAGAGGAAAAACCCAAAGACACGAAAGCCCCAAAGCGGAGAAAAGAATAAACAGAGCCTAACCAACATCAGTTTAATCCGTTTGAGGTCTCTGAAAAAGTCAAATCGGGAAAGGTTTTGCTGGAATGTCAAGCTTTAGCTTGACCTAAAGCTTCTTGAAAAACAACGGGCTTTGCCTGGTTCACTTAAAGGTGGACACTCCAATGAGGTGACATATATGATTAAAAGATTGGTTTCGATAATTGTAGTTGTCTTTTATTCCCTTCTATTCTTTTGTTTTACTGCTAACTCACAGGACTTGGGCGTAGTAGATGAAGCCACTGCCGGGAATTTCTTTGGAGTGGGAGCAAGAGCCATGGGGATGGGGGGAGCGTATATTGCAGTAGCTAATGATGCTACCGCTTTGGTCTATAACCCGGCCGGACTGGCCAGGGTGAAAAGAATCGAGTTTTCCGGGGGACTGACTCATCAGGGGCTAAGAAACAAGACCGGTGACTTGACTTTTGTAGGTATTCAATCTCCAGGAATCGATTTTAATGATGGTCGACTTCAGTCCAACACTCGTCTTTCCTCAGCCAATATAGTTTTGCCGGTTCCCACCTATCGGGGAAGTCTGGTCTTCGCTTTCGGGGTAAATCGGATAAAAAGCTTTGACAAAACCATGGAATTCAGTTTTCCCGCGGACGGGTCCAGTGGAATTGAATCAGAATCTGGTGGTCTTTACATGTGGTCCTTTGGAGGGGCGGTGGACATTTCTCCCAATGTCTCAGTTGGCGGGGCATTCAATTTCTTCAGTGGAACGGATAATTATTCTTGGTTATACGAAGGAACGTATAGTGATGACA
>JALHUP010000328.1 GCA_022866585.1 Candidatus Zixiibacteriota bacterium
CTGATTAGAAATTGTTCCTCTATATTCCTCTCCTTTGTGGGGAGAGGGGAAAGGTGAGGGGAAACCAATTAGAATGTATCCTAAGTCAAGAGGTCATTCAGTCTTGACGACAATAATAAAATAGAAACATAAGGTGTAAGTGTAAGATTCCTCTTGATGTGAGAGGATGTAACTTTAATTGAATAATGTGAAAGTAGGTGTAAAAACATGAGCGAACGAATCGGAATCTTGACCGGAGGGGGAGATTGTCCTGGTTTGAATGCGGTGATCCGGGCAGTGGTGAGAAAGTCCATCATCAAATACCGCTACCAGGTCATAGGAATACTCGAGGGATGGCGCGGACTCTTAGAATATGGACTAAGCGAGGAGCTAAATTTGGACAAAGTTGCAGGGATTTTGCACCGGGGCGGAACCATACTAAAAACCTCCCGAACCAATCCCTTTAAGGAAAAGGATGGAGTAAAGCGAATCATCGAAAAAATGAAGGCACTGGGTCTGAAGGCTTTGATAGCAGTTGGAGGCGAGGACACCTTAGGGGTGGCGGCAAAACTTTATGATGAAGGGGTAAACATAGTCGGAGTGCCTAAGACTATTGATAACGACATATATGGCACCGATTATACCTTCGGCTTCGATACCGCTGTAAATATTGCCATGGATGCGATCGATCGTATTCATACCACTGCCGAGTCTCATAATCGAGTGATGGTGGTGGAGGTGATGGGAAGACATACCGGCTGGATCGCCATAGAGGCTGGAATAGCTGGCGGCGCAGACTTCATCCTGATTCCGGAAAGACCGGTGGATTTAGATGAAGTATGTGAATCTATATGCAAACGACACCAAAGAGGAAGAGATTTCAGCGTGGTGGTGGTAGCAGAAGGAGTAAAGATAAAATTGTCCGAATCTGGATCCCGGGGAGATGAAAAAGAGGAAAAAGAAGAAATGCTGGTGGTTCAGGATCAAAAGTTAGATGCTTTCGGTCATATTAGATTAGGAGGAATCGGGAAAGTCTTAGCTACTGAGATCGAAAAAAGGACCGGTTTTGAAGCCCGTTTTGTGATCTTAGGATATGTTCAAAGGGGAGGCTCACCTACCGCCTTTGACCGAATGTTAGGAACCCGATTCGGCGTAACCGCAGTGGATTTCGTGCATGAAGGTAAATTTGGAAAAATGGTCAGCCTGCAAGGAAACAAAATCGTCCCCATGGATTTAAAAGAAGTTACCAATAAGACAAAACCTGTGGATGATGAACTTTATGAGATCGCAGAGGTCTTTTTCGGATGAACGGTCAACGGACTAACCCTCTCCCCTTGGGAGAGAGGGAAGGGTGAGGGGGAAATCAAGTAACGATGGTAAAAAATTTTCATACCTTATGCTATTTCGCCGGACTAAAATGAATCCGTTTAATCCGCTTCATCCGTTCACGGTGAATCCGTTCAGGATGAATCCGTTGCCAGTCTTTTCTATAACCATGCGAAAGTTTTTATCCTGTCTTTCCCCGCTTTTGGTGGGATCTGCGGTATTCTTCATAATTTCGTTTTGGGTGAGCTTTATCTGGGCAAATGACTTAAGTTCTGTCTCCATGTTTGGCATCCGCATGGGATTCTGGAGCGCCCTGGATGCAAAAAATACCCAAAGTCCTCTCCCTTTAGAGATTTTAACTAAAGTTACTGCTCCCTATGGAGAGTTTTTTATCTCCAACGGTTTGAAGAAAAGATTTGCTTTTGAATTCTCTGTGGGTTCTTATTACCGAGGAGAGACCAGATATAACGATTCTTTGGGATACTATTGGAAAAGGGTAACTTTGTATCCTATCTCGGCTGCGACAAAATATTATCTATTATCCTCTACATCCCATCCTACGGATAACCCGTGGCAACCATATTTAAACGCAGGCATTTCATTTGTCTCGGGAGTTGAAAACCTGCGCCTGGGGGAGTATGTTGGACCATTAACGTTAGTGGGGGATTACACCGATACCTATCTGACCCTGGGATGGTTTTCCGGTGTGGGAATGGATTTCGTTCTAAGTCGCCTTTTTGTCCTCGGATTAGACTTCAAATACCGTTGGGTAAATTTCGGAAAACAAGTCGGTGGACTTAAAGATTATAGTGGACCCGAAGCGACTTTAGGACTTTCTTATATTTTGAAAGGGATGTGAGTCCTTTCTCTCCAGAAACATCGCATAATCTCTTTTTGGGGGGATTATTAAAACTTCATTTGAGAAAATCTACCCATGTAGCGGAAGGCTTTAGCCTTCCATTATGGAAACCCAAAGATTTCCGCTACATTTCAATTATTGAAACCTTGATGGGCAGGCAATTAACAAAAAACATTAACAAATCATTTGCAATTTAGTTTAAGTCTTTATATATTTGCAAAGCTAAAAAATTGTTGTGGAGAGAAGGAATATTAAATTAAAAAAAGGAGGAACAAATGGGAGTAAAAATTGGCATTAACGGTTTTGGGAGAATTGGCAGACTGGTTTATCGAGCCACCATGGGTAATTCCAATTTAGACATCCTTGGGGTTAATGATATTACCGATGCTAAAACCTTAGCTCATCTTTTGAAATATGATTCGGTGCATGGCGTTCTCAAATCTGAGATAAAAGCTGAAGGAAATTTCATCTCCGTAGACGGGAAGAAGACTGAGATTTTTGCAGAAAAAGACCCTTCCGTTCTCCCATGGAAGAGGCTTGGTGTTGAGTTAGTAGTAGAATCCACCGGGAAATTCACCACTGGAGCAGATGCCAAAAAACACATTACCGCAGGGGCTAAAAAGGTGTTAATCTCCGCACCGTCAAAAAAATCTGACGTTCCGGTTCAGACCATAGTGCTGGGGGTAAACGAAGAAAAATACGATCCAAAAGCGCAGGTTCTTTCCATCGGCTCTTGCACCACCAATTGCTTAGCTCCCGTAGCAAAAGTATTAAACGACAACTTTGGGATTGTGCGGGGCTTTATGACCACTGTGCACGCATATACCAATGATCAGAAGATATTGGATCAACCCCATAAAGACTTGAGAAGGGCAAGAGCCGCCGCTGTTGCCATCATTCCTACCACTACCGGTGCGGCAAAGGCACTTTCCTTGGTTCTGCCGGAATTAGAGGGAAAATTGGACGGCGTTTCCTTAAGAGTTCCGGTCACCACCGGCTCTATTATTGACCTGA
>JALHUP010000329.1 GCA_022866585.1 Candidatus Zixiibacteriota bacterium
CCGAGCTGTTCAGCTATTTCCACAATGGGCTTAATCTTTTCAGGTATTTTAAAACCCTTTGTATTTATTAGTAATGGGCAACCTCCGATCTTTTCCAAAGGCACGCGGGGTTATCTTTATGCCAGGAGGTGCCTGTCTTCTTTTGTATTCGCTTCTATCTACCATTTTTATCACCCGGGTAATAGTATTTTCATCAAACCCCAAATCCTTTATCTCCTTGAACCCTTTATCTTCCTCCACATAATACTTTAAGATCAAATCTAAGACCGGGTAAGGAGGCAGAGTATCGGTATCCTTTTGATGAGGTTTAAGCTCTGCCGTGGGTTCCCTTTTCAAGATATCTTCAGGGATCAATTCTTTTTTCTCTTTTGAATTTCTATACCGGGCTAACTTGTAGACCAGCGTCTTGGGTATATCTTTTAACACCACAAAACCTCCGACCATATCCCCATATAATGTAGAATATCCCACAGCTAATTCACTTTTGTTTCCGGTAGTCAAGACCAGCCAGCCAAATTTATTGGAAAGAGCCATGAGAAGATTTCCCCTGATTCGGGCTTGCAGGTTTTCCTCAGTTACATCTGGCTTTTTCCCTTTGAACTCAATAGATAAAGTCAACAGGTAGGTTTCTAAGATCTTGGATATGGGCAGATCAATAAACCTTATTCCTAAATTCAGGGCTAATTTTTTAGCATCTTCATAACTTCGCTTGGAGGTGTATTGAGAGGGCATAAAGACCGAGATTACATTTTCTTTTCCTAAGGCATCTTTGGCGATTACCGCTACTAAGGCAGAATCAATCCCCCCGCTTAACCCTAAGACTGCCTTGGAAAATCCATTTTTACCAAGATAATCTCTGGTTCCCAGGACCAATGCCTCATAGACTTCTGCTATGGGGGACAAAGGTTCTGGATTAATTCTTTTAAGTTTTGGTTTTTTCCTTTTAGTAATTTTTTTAGTGATAATTAATTTGTCAATGGTTTCAGATTTGAACTTTTCTTTTTCGTTTCTCCATTTGGGGTCATGGAGTCTGGCTCTGAAGACCTCATCTAAGTCCAGATCCGCTATTATAAGCTCCTCTTCAAACTGCTTACCCCGGAGGATGGTTTCACCCTGTGGATTAAAGATCATTCCCATTCCATCGAAGACCAACTCATCCTGTCCCCCCACCAAATTGTTATATAAGATAAAAATTCGATTATCAACAGCCCGGGTGGAAAGCATCTTTTCCCTTTCTTTCCATTTGCCCATATGATAAGGGGAGGCGTTGATATTGACTACCAGAAGGGCTTCTCCAATCAAAGCCTGAGCTTTAGCGGATCCTTCCGGATACCAAATATCCTCACAGACGTTCACCCCGAAGACCAAATCCCCTAATTGATAGACCGAGACTTTCTCTCCGGGCTGAAAATAGCGGTATTCATCAAAGACTCCATAATTGGGAAGGTTTATTTTATGATAGACCTGCATCAGTTTTTTATTATGGATAACCGCGGCGGCATTGTAAACTTCTCCGTTTCTATCTACAAATCCCACCACTGCAGTCAAACCTTCAGTCTTTGGAATTATCTTCTTTAAAGCTTTAAGATTATCTTCAATAAACTGAGGTTTGAGGAGTAAATCTTCGGGAGGATATCCGGTGATCGAAAGCTCAGGAAAACAGATCAACTCCACTCCCATCTTTTTTGCTTTATCTAAATACTGGATTATCTTCTTAGTGTTCCCCTCTAAATCTCCTACGGTGCAGTTTATCTGTGCCAACCCTACCCTTAAGGAATGCATCTTTCCTCCAAAAAATTGGCTATTTTTAGGTCTAATGTTTTCTTTTGACAGCTTTTCTATTAGAGACAAGCTCGGATGCTACATTCTCGTCCGCTGACCGCCGTCCACAGTCCGTAGCAAAACCAATATGGATGTTAATAAAGTTTGTTCTTTTCTACTTAGTTCCCCCTCACCCTACCCTCTCCCCCAAAGGGAGAGGGGAAACGGCTCAAGAAATAAGTCATATTTCCTAAAATCACTAATAGAATTATCACCAGGTGGCTGATGGATTGGGCATCCATTCCTTTTTGTCCCATGCCCGGCTTTGCGATCAAAATCTCGTATTCGGCGGCGCCTTTGAGCCCGCCCACAAGACCTACAATCTGACCGGAAGCAAGAAAAGGATAGAAACTGGTTGCCATCACCGCGGTCACTGCCGTTGCCACCTTTTTGTGATATCGAGAAACTGCATAGTCGACCCAGTAGTTGGGCATGTCGCCATCCGCCACTGAAATTATCAAGGGAATATCCTGATAATTTTTTATATCTTTCATCATCGGAATTTGGTCCAAAGAAATATTTTTATAATCCTGCGGAAAAACCCTCTTTATGTCTTCTCCCATGCCTAAAATAGCGGCTTGAGATTGGGGACGGAATCCTAAAAAGAGATAATCTATGCCATATTTTTTGTCATATTCTTTAGCCACTTCCCTTAAAATTCCATCTCCGATGACAGTCCCTTCAGCCAAAAGTGCTAATCCTATCACCCTCAGATCTTTGGAAAAGCAATGCCTAAGTATTGCCACCGCCATCGGCTTCACCTCCGGCAGAGAGGAAGCCTCATGATCGAATGAGATCAACACCACCGAGCCGGAATCTAACTGGTCTATCTCTTGATATACTTGCCTCACCTCTTTGGTCACCTCATTGGGCAATCCGATTTTGATCACCAGAGGAATGGCAACTGAGAAGGCAATTAAAATAAATATCAATCTTCGGGACATCATAGAGAATAAGAATTCAAACTAAAAATTGAAAAGCAAGATTTAAACTTCGAACCTTCATCTTTTTCTCTTTAGCAGGATAATAGCCATGTCATCTGTCTGCAGTATTCCTTTTGTAGACTTCTCCACTTCTTTGATAATGGATTCAACGATGGAATCTGTGCTTTTCTCTCGAAATCTGATTAGGAGATCCATCACGTTCTCCTCACCCAAAGGTTCGATTTCTGGAAGACCAGCCTCGGTCAAGCCATCCGTGTATAACAAAAGAAGGTCTCCGGGTTTGAGAGTGATGGAATCAGTTTCGAATTCGGAATCCGAGCTGATACCCAAAACCATTCCTCCCTTGGTGAGCCTCTCAAAGGTGCCGTCCTGCCGAACAACCACCGGAGGGTTGTGGCCTGCATTTACATAGGTAAATTCACCAGTTAGATTATTTAGCTTTCCGATGAAAAAAGTAACGAACAAGTGCGATGGGGTATCCTTAAAGAGGCTTCGATTGATTCTGGTCACCGACTCAACGGTGCAGCAATCGTCTGCCAAAGTATGTAGGGTGGCATGAAGGTTCGCCATTACCAAAGCGGCTGGTATGCCTTTACCCGAAACATCAGCGATCACTATTCCCACTCCTTCTTTCAAGGGTATAATATCAAAATAGTCACCGCCTACCTCTTTAGCTGATCTGAAAAAAGTGGACACCTCAAAGCCCTCAATCTGAAGGGGTCCCGAAGGGAGAAAACCAGCTTGCACCTGCCGAGCCACCTGAAGTTCTTTTTC
>JALHUP010000330.1 GCA_022866585.1 Candidatus Zixiibacteriota bacterium
CGAAAGATGAGAAAATCATTTTAGATTCTGAAGGGGAAAGAATCGCAAGATATTTAGAGAAAGACGCTTTACGTATAGCTTTAGATCTGAAGGGCAAGGAGTTTTCCTCAGAAGGATTTGCCAATCTTCTTAAAGAGAACTTGAACCGTGGACACAATCATTTTATATTCATTCTTGGTGGAGCTTTGGGAGTCTCGGAAAAGATATTGGAGGTTTGTCCTGTTAAACTTTCGTTATCCCAGATGACTTTCACCCACGAGCTTTCCCGGATTATTATTTTAGAGCAGATTTATCGTGCTTTTTCGATACTTGCAGGGACCAAATATCATAAATAGATTCCCAACAGATTAAAGGATTAAAAACCGCTTTTAATCTGTTTAATCCGTTTCATCTGTTGGGAAGATTTAATATGGAAAACAAGATGAAAAACGAAAAAAAAGATTTTTGGTCAGACAAAAATTATGCAGTAGTTGGGGTTTCCGATAAGAAAGGGAAATTTGGAAATACGGTTTTAAAAGAGCTGCAGAAGAGAGGTTATAAAGTTTTCCCGGTTAATCAAAACTTGAACCTATTCGAAGATCAGATGTGCTATAATAGCTTGAGCGAAATCTCCGATCCCTTGGATGGCGCCATCATCATAACCGGTCCGGAGGGGGCAAAAAAGGCAATTCGAGAGTGCATAAATTTGGGGGTCAAAAAAGTATGGCTTTATCCTAGTTCAAAATGCGAGGAAGCCATCAATTTGGCAAAAGAAAATGATATTGACCTAATATATAAAGTTTGCCCCTTGCTTTTCTTAGAACCAGTAAAATTCCCCCATTCTTTACATAGGTGGATAGTTAAAGTGTTTGGAAAACTGTAAAGAAGGAAAATTGGAGTGTTTGCCTTTAGGCAAACCATATTAAAGCTCATTGTCTTGTAAGAGACTTAAGATCAAGCTAAGGCTTGATACTCCATAAGAACCTTTTCTAATTTCACCTTTTCGAACGACTGAAAAAATTTCTTGCAAAATTTCTTTAAATTGTGTATAGTATCTTGTTGGAGACTGGCAGATGTAAACATAAAGATGTTGGTTTGAAAAATTCGTATGAATCTTCGATCTGAAAGCGTTTGAATCACAAAAACAAATAAACTACTGAGATTTATACTCACATCAGAAATAAGGACATTGCCACACACCGAGTCCTTTCGATGGCATGGGTATGAGTCCGAATAGAGGAGGTAAAAGTGAACGTCAAGTTATCCAACGGCAGAGAAATACCGGTTGAAATGCACAAAATAAGGATTGTGCAAAAGACCCAATTGGTGCCGGTCGATGAAAGGCTTAAAGCTATAGAAGAAGGTGGCTACAATACCTTCGCGCTGAGAACCAGAGATATCTTCATTGACATGCTAACCGACAGCGGGACCAATGCCATGAGCGACAACCAGCTGGCCGCGATGATGGTCTCTGACGATGCTTATGCGGGAAGCGAGAGCTTTTATAAATTAGCTTCTGCCATCAAAGACGTTTTGGGCTTCAAGTATGTTTTGCCCGTGCACCAGGGAAGGGCGGCAGAGCATCTTTTAGCCAAAGTTTTCATCAAGCCAGGTGACGTTATCCCCATGAACTATCATTTTACCACCACCAAAGCCCACTTCGAGCTTGCCGGCGCTAAAGTCTTGGAGATTTTCAGGGATTTGGCTCTAACTACTCAGAGCACGGAGCCATTTAAGGGTAATCTGGACATCCAAAAATTCAGGGACGTCATAAAGAAATATGGAGCCAAAAAGATTCCCTTCATCAGAATGGAAGCAACCACAAATTTACTCGGCGGCCAGCCTTTCTCCATTCAGAATTTGAAAGAGGTAAAACAAGTCGCTTCGGAACATAAAATTCCTCTGGTGTATGACGGAAGCTTGATCTCCGAGAACGCCTATTTTGTAAAGCAAAGAGAGAAAGGGTACGAAAATAAGACCATCCAGGAGATAATCAATGATATGATGAGCGTGGTCGATATCTTCTATCTCTCCGGAAGAAAAAGCACTTGCGTGAGAGGTGGATTTATAGCAACCAATAACAAAGAATATTTCGAGCTGATAAAGCCCTGGCTTCCGGTCTACGAAGGCTTTCTCACTTACGGAGGCATGTCCACCCATGAGATCGAGGCGATGGCAGTGGGACTCAGAGAGATGACGGAGATAGATGTTGCCGGCAGTGCCGCAGAATTTGTAAAATATTTTGCCGAGCGTCTCATCGAAAATAAAATTCCTGTCGTCACTCCTCCGGGAGGGCTGGCTTGCCACGTCGACGCCAAGTTGTTTCTGCCCCATCTTCCTCAGTCTCAATATCCAGCCGGAGCTTTGGCGGCGGCAATTTACATCACTTCCGGCGTAAGGAGTATGGAACGAGGCACCATTTCAATGGATCGAGACCAAGACGGAAACGAGGTATATTCCGATTTAGAGCTTGCCCGACTTGCAGTTCCAAGAAGAACTTACACCATGTCCCACATCGAATATGTGGTGGACAGAATAAAATGGTTACACCAGCACCGGGACAAAGTTAAGGGATTAAAATTCGTAGAGGAGCCTCCGGTGCTCAGATTCTTCTTTGGAAAATTAGAAGCCTTAGATAATTGGGGCGCAAAGTTAGCGGAAGCTTTCAAGAAGGAATTTGGACCAAACTATTAAGTTGGTGCGTTTGCACCCATATCGGTTTGCGAGTTCGGGCGGGAATTTGTATTCCCGCCCGTAAGGATAGTTCGGGACATCAGATTGAAGTATTTTATGCCAAGAGTTGAATAAGAATAACTACATAGTATACTTTGAAATATAAAAGGGACAATTTATGGTTATTCGCATTCATACTCTTAGGAATGAAAAAGAAAACCAAGAGCAATAAAGGATTTTAGAAAAAAGCGATTAAATGCTTACAAAAGTCGTTATTAATAATTTCAAACGGTTTAAGCACATTGAGGTTGAACTTGGCAATACCGTAGTCCTCATCGGGCCAAACGATTCAGGTAAAACAACCGCCCTCCAGGCTTTAACTCTGTGGAATATTGGGCTACGCCAGTGGAATGCGAAGCGAAAAGGCAAACGACCTCCAGAGAGACGCCCTGCTGTCACTATTAATCGCCGTGATCTTCTCACGGTGCCAGTTCCAAATGCACGGTTAATCTGGCGGGACTTACATGTGCGAGATGCAAAGATAGTAGCAGGAAAACAGGAAACTCAAAATGTTCGTATCGGCATTACAGTCGAAGGGGTAACTGAGGATAAACTGTGGAAGTGTGGTCTTGAATTTGATTATGCCAATGAAGAAGCTTTTTATTGTCGTCCGTTGCGAATAGCTAATCAGAAATCCATGCCCATCCCCGATGAAGCAGGCAAAGTTCAGGTTGCCTTTCTTCCACCAATGTCTGGGCTTTCCTCAAGCGAAACCAAATTGGATTATGGTGCGATAAATGTACGCATTGGGGAAGGGCGTACTGCAGAAGTCCTGCGTAATTTATGTTTCACAACTCACTCGGAAGGAGTTGAAAATTGGAAAAAGATCGTGGAATATATTAAGAATCTCTTTGGTGTAACTCTAAACATCCCAGAATATATTCCAGAACGTGGAGAAATTGTATTAACCTATAGCACTCAGAAAAGTCCGACTTCCCCCAGGATTCGTCTTGATCTTTCATCAGCCGGGCGTGGTCTTCAACAGACCTTATTACTTCTATCTTATATGTATGCCAATCCCAATTCCGTTATTCTCCTTGATGAACCAGATGCCCATCTTGAGATTTTGCGCCAGCGACAAATATATCAAGTTATCACTGACGTTGCACAGAAACAGGGGAGCCAGATTATCGCCGCCAGCCACTCAGAAATAATCCTTAACGAAGCAGCTGATCGCGACATTGTTATTGCCTTCGTTGGTAGACCCCATAGAATAAATGATAGAGGTCATCAAGTGCTTAAGTCTCTTAAGGAGATTGGTTTTGACCAATATTACCAAGCAGAACAGAGTGGCTGGGTACTTTATTTAGAAGGTTCAACTGATCTTGCCATTCTAAAGGCATTTGCGGATATTCTTGAGCATGATGCTGTAAAGTCCTTAGAGCGCCCGTTCGTGCATTACATTGCTAATCAACCCGGAAAAGCACGAGCGCATTTTTATGGGCTTAAGGAAGCCAAGAAAGATCTTTTAGGGATTGTTATCACTGACCGTTTAGAGGAAAGACCTCAAGTGTCAGACTCCCTTGTAGAGATAATGTGGAAAAAACGCGAGATCGAGAACTATATCTATTATCCTGAAGTTTTGCTGAAATACGCAGAGGCACTGCCAGAGCAAAATGTGGTGGGTCCTCTTTTTGCTCAACCAGAAAGCGAGAAAAGAAAGAGAATTATGCAACAGTGCATCAATGATCTGGTGCCTCCAGTTGCGCTAAACAACAGAAATGACCGTTGGTGGAATGACACCAAAGCAACTGATGACTTTCTTGATCGTCTTTTTGAGGAGTATTTTAAGAAACTTGAGTTACCCAATTTACTCCCAAAAGCAAATTATCACATACTTGCCCGTCTTGTACCAAAAGATCTCGTCGACGAAGACATCAAAAAGAAACTGGATTCCATTGTAGCTGTAGCAAAAAGAGCAAACCCGCTTTCAGAAGAAGATTGAAATTTCGGATGAATGTATACGCATTTCCATTACTTGTGCGAACTTCAATAACTATGTGTGAAAAAGGTATTTGAAAACAGGAGGTGTGTGATGCTTGACCTTAAGAAATGCAAGGTGCGGTGGGATAGAGAGAAGTATATCCCTAAAAAAATATATGACATCGAGACAAAGCCTATTAAAGGTACTCCCAGGAAAATTGCTGAAACATTCCTGAAGGAGAATCTCAAGTCTCTGAAAATCTCAGCTTCGTTGGGTGACCTGAAATTTGAGAGAACTACTGAAAGTCTTGGTGCTTCGACCGTCCTTTTTCAACAATATTTTGAAGGCACACCGATTCATGGAGCATGGGTTGCCGTTCATATTGATAAACAGAACAGAGTCTTTATGGTAAAGAATGATACCGTGCCGGTTCCCAAATTAAAAGAGAAAATATCCAAGGCTAAGGTGAGCCACTTGCCATCCAGTAAAATTGATACAATTATCAAGAACAAGGTAAAGGAGTATGGCGTCCTTAGCGGCGACATAAAAAAAGAAAGCATGATCTATGCCCTCAAAGGCAATCTCAGGCGGGCATGGAAGGTGAAGTTTGGCACAAAGAAACCGGCAGGCTCCTGGATTTTATTTATAGATAAAACCAATGGACACATCATTGAAGAGAAAGACGTCCTCTGGAAGGCTACTGGAAAAGGAAAAGTTTTCATACCGAACCCTGTGGTGACGCTGGATAGAGACGATCTTTTTGATAAGAAAGATAAAGATCAAGAGATTTTCAAACCTGCCTACAAGACTGTTGTGCTGAACGGCTTAGAGCCAGGTGGTCATTTGAAAGGACCCTATGTTGATACCACTATCACACCAAAATGCGCCAAGTCTTCAAATCTTGAATTTATTTATACACGGCAGGACGACAGGTTTGAAGAAGTGATGGCCTATTACCATATTGATACGTTACAGCGATATATCCAGTCTTTGGGATTTAAAGATAACAAAGGGATATTAAACCATCCTATAAAAATTAATGCACATGGTGGACCTGATGATCAGTCCTATTATGATCCGTCTCCTGGAAAACACGACATTACCTACGGCGATGGTGGTGTGGATGATGCCGAAGATGCGGAGGTAATGACTCATGAATATGGACACGCCGTCCAGGACGCAATTGTTCCTGGGTTCGGTCAGAATAGTGAAGGAAGGGC
>JALHUP010000049.1 GCA_022866585.1 Candidatus Zixiibacteriota bacterium
TTATACTTTATGTTGTCCGTTTCGACTTTTTGAAAGAAATTTTTCTATTCATTGCTATAGCTGCAGTTTTGAATTGTATTATTCAATATCTAAAGATGTTCTTTAATCTATACCGAATTGGTGCTGTGGATAGATGATGATTCACAGGAGGAGTAGCGAAACTTGTTTCGCGTTTTAATACTTCCCAAATGAAAATCAAATCGATCAGAAACGGAAGCATCGCTTCCTTCCATCCCATTTTTCCGGATGATGAGCTTTTGGAGATAAATGGACATCCCATAAATGATATTATAGATTACAAATTTTACTCATCCGAACCCATCCTTATCTTAAAAGTTAAAGATAAAGACGAAAAGATAAAAAAGATAAGATTAACGAAAAGACCCGACCAAGATTTGGGATTGGAGTTTTATGAAATAAAGTATAAGAGTTGTAAAAACAATTGCATTTTTTGTTTTGTTCATCAGCTTCCTAAGGGGATGAGAAAATCACTTTATTTCAAAGATGAAGACTATCGGCTTTCATTCTTACATGGTAATTTCATTACTTTAACTAATACTTCAGATGAAGATATTAATCGTATTATACAACAAAGACTTAGCCCTCTTTATATTTCCGTTCACACCACCGATGAAAACCTGCGTAAGCAAATTTTGTCAAATCGAAAGATTCCCGAGATCATGCCTATCCTAAAGAAATTGGCAGATGGAGGAATCGAGATGCACACTCAGATTGTTTTATGTCCGGGCGTAAATGATGGGATACATCTGAAAAAATCAGTTCAGGAGCTATCTTCTCTTTATCCCCGGGTGAAATCTTTAGCATTGGTGCCAGTCGGCTTAACTCGACATAGGCAAAATTTACCCAGGATAAAGCCGGTCGACAAAAAGTATTCTTTGGAAATTGTCAAACTGGTGGACGGATGGCAAAGACTTTTCAGAAAAAGATTTAAAATGGGTTTCGTCTACGCCTCAGACGAGTTTTTCACCAAAGCTGGACTTGACATTCCGAATAAAAAATATTATGATGATTTCGATCAGATAGAAAATGGCGTGGGGATGATGCGAAAAATTTTGCACCAATTTCAAATGAAGCAAAAACTTTTGCCCAAAAGCTTAAAGAAAAATCTAAACATAAGCTTGATAACTGGAGTATCAGCCTTCAGGCTGATCAAAAAAACTGTTGAAGACAGACTTAACACAATACCGGGTCTAAAGATCAGAGTTGTAGATGTAAAAAATGATTTCTTTGGACCGTCTGTAACGGTCACAGGTCTTTTGACCGGCGTGGATATGATTAATTCTTTAAAAAGACAAAAAGAGATAGGGGAAGTAATTCTTCTTCCGCCGAATTGTATAAATCAAGATGGTCTTTTCTTAGATGATACAACTCCTCAAGAGCTGGAAAGGGAATTGGACCGAAAAGTGATAACTGGATCGTATGATTTGGTGGAAACTCTAACCGAGATATTCAAAGGGATGTATGGGTGAACCTAAAGGTCATCTATAACCGAATGCCATCTTAGAATGAGATCAAAAAAAACTTAAAATCCGGCAAATCCGTTTAATCCGTTAACCATATCTTTTCCGATGAACAAAACGGAAAGAAATAAGATAGAGAAAGCTCTTAGAGCCTACTTCAAAGAAATCCATGAGATTTATACCGGTGGGAGTTTCAGAGAAGAAAGCTTCTATCCATCATTTAAACAGTTCCTTGAGGAATGTTCCCTACTTTTTCCGATGCAAGCGGGAACAACCGTTCTGGTTCTGCCCAAAAAAACAGAAGCAGGCATTCCCGATTTTCGTATTGGTAAGAATGGCGAAATCATTGGATATATCGAAGCCAAAACACCTGATGCTAATCTCAGAGAAGTTGAAGACTCCGAGCAGCTCGAAAGATATCGTGGTTCTTTGCCAAATCTTATTTTAACCAATTTTCTGGAGTTCAGATTATATAGACAGGGCAATCTCATAGATAAGGTAGAGGCGGGACGCCAATTTACCTTACAAACTCTGAAGCACCCTCCTGCCCCAGAGAAGTTGGACTTATTCTATGAACTTTTGGAAAAATTCCTATCTTTTTCAACGCCTGAGATTCAAAAATCATCTGATCTCTCTGTTGAACTTGCAAAGAGGACTCGATTCCTTGAGCACATCTTACAGGAAGAGCTTTTAAGAGAAAATAAGGAAGTAATGAGATTCTATAAAGCTTTTCAGGAAGAACTCATAGAAACTTTGACAAAGGAGAGATTTGCCGATCTTTATGCCCAGACCATCACCTACGGGCTTTTTGCCGCGAGGATGTCCGCAGGATCCATGGGAAAGGTCAAAAATGGGTTCAAAAGGGAAACCGCCTGGAAATCAATACCTGAAAGCTTACCTCTGCTCAAAGAGATATTCTACTCTATGACGGGACCCCATTTCCCTGAATCCCTGACCTGGATTGTTGATGACATAAGCCAGGTGCTTGAAAAAGCGGATATTCCATCAATCCTTAAAGAATTCAAGACCACTCGTTGGGAGGAAGATCCGGTCATTCACTTTTACGAGACCTTTCTTGCCACTTATAATCCGAAGGAAAGAGAGCGGCTGGGGGTTTACTATACCCCCTTGCCTGTGGTTTCGTTCATTGTGAGGTCCATTCATAAGCTTTTGAAGGAGAAATTTGGAAAGGTCGAAGGGCTTGCCACAAGTGATGTTACTCTTCTCGATCCAGCAGCGGGAACTCTCACATTTGTAGTTCAAGCAATTAAGCAGGTCCAGAAGGAGTTGGAAGAAAAGAAGAAGGAAGGGCTAATTATATCTTACATAGAAGAACATATCTTGCCACACTTCCACGCCTTCGAGATTCTGGTCGCTCCATATACAGTAGGACACTTCAAGGTTTCTATGGTTTTGGAGGAGATGGGTTATCAGTTCAAAAAGGATGAACGGTTTCAATTCTACCTGACAAATACTCTGGAGATGAAAGAGCCAAAGCAGATAAGTTTTCTTATCGACCTTGCCAAAGAGGGTCAGGAAGCAAAGAGAATAAAGGAAAA
>JALHUP010000331.1 GCA_022866585.1 Candidatus Zixiibacteriota bacterium
ATCGGGAAGACCTTTGATCGGCTCTTTTTTCCGCAGGCCCTGGGGAGCCACATAGACCTCACAGCCTATGATGGGTTTGATTCCGCCAGCCATGCATTTCTTGTAAAATTCTATAACCCCGAACATATTGCCGTGGTCGGTGATGGCTAAGGCAGGCATTCTATATTCTTGCGCACAAGCAACAAGATCATCTAACTTTATAGCTCCATCCAGGAGGCTATATTGAGTATGAACGTGAAGATGAACGAAATCTGCGTGTTTCATATTTCATATACGTGGTAAACTTTATTCCCCCTCACCCTAACCCTCTCCCCCGAGGGGAGAGGGGATTTTCTTCCTCTCCCCATTGGGGAGAGGATTGAGGTGAGGGGGCAATAGATTTGTTTACAATTCTTTCAAAAATCCTTCGGTTTTTTTTGCATCCTCCTCTCTTCCCTGTTTTCTGAAAAGGTCACGGGCAATTTCAAATTCCTTTTTGGCTTCATCTTTTCGATCCAAATCCATCAATAAAAGTCCCAGATTCGCGTGCGCCTCGGCATCATCCGGGTTGATCCGCAATGCCTCTCTGTATTCTTTTTCCGCCTCCTCATATCTTTTTAATTCACCAAGCAAAATCCCCAGATTGTAGTGCGCCCCGGCAAAATCCGGGTTAATCCGCAATGCTTCTCTGTATTCTTTTTCCGCCTCCTCATATCTTTTTAATTCTAAAAGCAAAGCCCCCAGATTGTTGTGCGCCACCGCAAAATCCGGGCTGATTCGCAATGCCTCCTTATATTCTTTCTCCGCCTCCGGGTATCTTTCTAATTCATAAAGCAAAGCCCCTAGATTGTTGTGCGCCTCGGCAAAATCCGGGCTGATCCGCAATGCCTCTTTGTATTCCCTTTCCGCCTCCTCATATCTTTTTAATTCTTTAAGCAAAGCCCCCAGATTGCTGTGCGCCTCGGCATCATCCGGGTTGATCCGCAATGCCTCCCTGAATTCCTTTTCCGCCTCCTCGTATCTTTTTAATTCATAAAGCAAAGCCCCCAGATTGCTGTGCACCGGAGCATCATCCGGGTTGATCCGCAATGCCTCCTTATATTCTTTCTCCGCCTCTGGGTATCTTTTTAATTTTTTAAGCGACCCCCCCAGATTGTTGTGCGCCTCGGCATAATCCGGCTTGAGTTGCAACCCCTTCTTATAGTTCTCTATCGCCTTCTCGTAGCGGACTGAGTCGCCCAAAGCCACGCCCCTGAAGAGACAAGGCTTTGGTAGGAACATATAACTATTTCCGATAGAGAAAAAAATATCTTCATTCTTGTATTGAATCTTCTCGAGAATCTCAATACTTTCCTCATATTTTTCTATTCTGTATTTTGCCAAACCCAAAATAGAGAGAACAACGTCCGTGATTTCCCTTGCCTTTCTCTTCCTAAATGTGATCTGCTCCAATTCTGCTATAGAGACGTGTTTAGTAGGCTCCGGTTGCCTTTGTTCCAATTTCATTTTACCCAAGGGTTGGACAATAGTTATGCGTGGTATTATTTCCGCCTCAGTGGAGGTTTTCTCGATCGAACCCCAAATTACAATATGAGCATCTATTCTTTCGCCCAAAATCCGTGCTTGGGTGCTATCTCTAACTTCGGGATAAACCGAATCTTTCAGCTCAATATCATTTTTGTATACCTTCAACGAATCCTGAAGGTGTGAAATTAAAGCGTTGTTGTCTGTTGTCTCTGCACCGCTAACCAGATGAAAGTTTGTCAGCGCAACTACGAGCTTGTTTTGTGGGAAAAGAATATTTTGCAAGCAGAGTATATATACAAAAAATAACAATACAAAAAAGAGTATTGGAATGTAGATATATTTTCTCTTGACCAATTTTAGGGACTTAGAAAAAAACCTTTTGATTGGGGAAAGTAAAACTCCCGGTTTTATCCTCTCAGCAACCCAAGTCGCGATTACACCAAATATTAAAGTAATTCCAATAGCAATTATACAGTCCCGAAAACTCATACCTTAATTCTATCTCCCCTGTTCGTCACGGGTGCCTTCATCCATGACAAAAAAAGAATGGTTCACCTAAAGGTGAACACTCCAAATTCATCACAAATTCATCGCCCCATAAATTTCCCCAATAATTTCAAAAACCCCTCCCGGCAATTCACACAGATAAGCCCATGACGTTTCAAATAAACCTCCTCCTCCAATTCCTTTTCCGTCATTCTTTCTGTCTCTTTTATTATCTTCCCGATTTTTTTCTCTAAATAATCCTGAGGCTTTTTGGATAAATCTTCGATGTATCCATCGAAGTCAGAAATGACTTCAACATTGATACGGTATCTGGTTTGTCCCTTTTTGAAACGCTTGCCACAGACGTCACAACGAAGTTTTTGTTTTGGAGGTGAGGATTTTGAATTCATAGTAATCAAAAAGGTTGTGGTTAAAACAATGTAAAGAGCTTAAAGAGAATGATTCCGGATAAAAAACCACCCACATGCGCAAACCAGGCTACACCGCCGGTAGTCGAGCCGATCGATGGGAGAGCATAAAGAATCTGAAGTAAAAACCAGAATCCTAAGACCAACAAAGCGGGTATCCTGGCAATGCGGATGAAGAATCCAAAGAAGACCAAAGTCAAAATTCTGGCATTGGGAAATTTTATCATATAAGCTCCCAATACCCCGGCAATGGCGCCGGATGCTCCTACCATAGGGATTTGGGACTGGGGGCTGGTGAGAATATATAAAAGGCTTGCTGCCAAACCAGAGAGGATATAGAAAACAAAAAACTTAACATGACCGAGCCGATCCTCCACATTGTCGCCAAAAATCCAGAGATAAAGCATGTTTCCAGCCAGATGAAGAAAGCCCCCGTGCATGAACATGGAAGAGAAAAGGGATAAGGGTATGGGAAAAGCGAATTGGGGGGTTAACTCCTTTCTATGAGTTATCTCAAAAGGAATCGCTCCCCACTTGAACAAAGCATTTTGAAATTCCTCGCCCCAGGACAAAAGATAAAAAAAGACCAGGCAGTTGACCGAGATTAACGCCACCGTCACAATTGGTCGTCTGGAAGAAGGTATATCGTCTTTTAATGGTATCATTATGTCCAGTAATACAGTTCGAAGTGGAGTTAATCCGTAAGGATTTTAATAAAAGGTTTATGCCTTAACTCCCTTCTTCTCGTTCCCGTGACGCTTTATGGTACCGGATTCACCGTGAACGGACGAGGCGTCCGTTACCAACGGGGAGACGTGTTCACTCACCCCCTAATTCCCATCTCTATATTAGAGAGGGGGACACAGTTCTTCTGGTCTCAAGACACACCCATGCCCAACACAATGCTAATACAGCTTTATCTGACCTCCATTTCTCAACTTTACTTGCCCTTTCACTTTGATCCCATGAACCACGTATTGAGCCCCAGGGTTTGGAGGCACCACAGATAAAAAGTAAACCGGTGCGCCTGATGTTCCATTGATTACGAATCCGTTGCTCGGATTTGAATCCAGTGCGGTTATCTTTTTTCCATCCACAAAGAGAAGCGATGCACCGGGATAAGCGGTGAGCACCTGCCCAGCGGGCACGGTGACGTCACCTACTATCCGATAACGGAAGTAGCTATACCAGGGACCACCAGACAAGTCCCACACATTGCCACTTCGGACGTTGGTAAAGGCTCCGCCGACAACTAAAGATGGGTCACCAAAAAGAATTAACTTTTGTGGCTCATCCAACTTATGCCCCTCGTCCCAGTGCGTAGAATCATACGACCAGGTATGGCTGTTGCCTATATCATAGAGGTTATAATATTGCTCCATCATATACTTCCACATGTCACCCAAGATTCTCTGTCCTCCGGCATCGTAGGCTTGGAAAAAGTATTTATCGAGTTTCTCAATCCAGGGTCGGGACTCCGTTCTCGCTCCCAAATAAGCAATAGCTCCTTCGGAACCCGGGGGAAAATCGAATATGAAATTCTCAGCAAAGCACTCTCGGTCGAACTTATAGTAGCTACCACTACAAGTAGTGTCTCCAACTTGCAAGCAAGCTGGCTTAGGCAAACTCGAGTGAGGATAAGAACCAGGATTTAATACTTCGCCGTTGTCAGTTCCGCAATGCTTTTGTCCATTTACATCCCTATAAGGATGAAAGCGAGCCATCCGAGCAAACATTCCGGTCAGGCAAGCGGCACCAAATCCCACCGGCAACTTGCTGGAATTATTAAGACTGCAAATATGCGTGCTATGAAAATTTAGGCAAGACCATCCATCCGCATCGCCATGTCCACAGTAGTTGACAAATCCCACCCCGCTATTCAGATCGGTGATGATGCAGTGGGGGGCACATGGTGGAGGTTGATTTGGGGTGGTATCGAAATCGCAATATCGCTTGGTCAACGATAAGAAACCCTGATTGGTCAAAAAACTCCCAATTTCATCCTTTTGAGAATTACAATCCTTGTCCCAACATCCGGTATAAAGAGCGGCGGTCTTGAACCAGGTATCGGAGGGCTGAGTCTTTAACTCATAATTAATGACCTTGTTGACGTATGCGGTGACCTCTGCTCCAAATGAAGCGGGAATCCTTCCCACAGAAACATCAGGAAGGAAATCGATGGTGTCATTATTGATAGTTCCGTGGGGAGTGAATTCGATCTCCGCATATAGCCCATTGTTGTTATTATCCCAATCATCAAAGGTGGTGGTGCCGTGTTTATAAAGGTCGGCATAATAAAGGTCGCTCACTCCCCAATACTCTTGTTGTTGCAATCCCCACCATCTCCACCTTACTGGGAATTTATCCACGTCACCCACCAACATCACATAGTCAATCCCCGCGGTCTGCTGGTAAGATGCGATGCACTTTTTGACTTTCTCCGCCTCATCCGCACCGGTAAAGCCCGCATAGACTTGGCTTAAGCTTAAAAGTGTGGTGGGTCTGCCGCTGGCATCCTTGAATTGCTTCAGGGGTTGCAATTCGTCCAGGAACTCATCCGGGGAGATAATTAACAAATTCTCTTGTGAAAATGCCGAAACCGCAAACAACAACGCCAAAAGGAAAGTGGCAATTAAGGTATTCTTGGAAAACATTTTCATAACCTCCTTTCTTACTGTAAAGTCACCAGGACTAGAATCTGTCTTTTTTCACCGTAGGTCAATTTTTCCATGGCTTTGCCTAAAATGGCGCCTTGCGCCTTGGTGTGATCCTTCACCACCATGGCATATCCTGGGGTGGGAGAGGTGGTCAAAAGATCGCCGGGAGAGACTTCGCCGTAGGTGGCATCCACGTTGCAATAAACCCGACCCGCCAGGGCTACGTTATAGTCGAACTGGCCCACACCCAGACGCACTCCAGACCCTAATCCTTTAGCTCCAGCCACTATTCCAGCCACCTTGCTATCATAAGCTTTTTGGCTCAAGGCAAGTTTTCCAGGATTGTCCGGATCGATAACCAGCACCGCCCCAGGAGCAATTTCACTCTCATCCGACACATTGAAACCCTCGGCATAGTCAAGCCCTTCGCCCAGCTCCACCACGGGATTACCGGTGCTGGCACTCACTATCAATATGTTTCCACGAACCGTGAGTCTTTGGGACGGATTTGTGTTTGTCGTCCCCATGCCGACATTACCGTTCTCCAGGATGGTGATTCCATTATCTGCTGACGGACCCGAAGCAGAGGAGCTTGTGGCTATATAAAGACCGTTGTCATTAAAGCTTATGTCTCTCCGGTGTCCATTGCTAGATAGAGCTATTATGCCAGGCCAGCCTAAGGGTGTGCTTATGCTGACTTGCCCTCCGCCTAAGTCAAAGCGTCCGATACCCGCAACGTGTAATTTTTGCTCAGGACTCGTCGTTCCGATACCGACATTTCCGTTATCGGTGAAAGTAACTCTATCTCCCCCGCTCCAAAACACCAAATCGTTTCCGGAATTCATATATAAATTGAAAGCGTAATCGCCCCGCTTTAAATTGAACTCCGGTGGTTGACCGGATGGTGCTTCGACCATAATTCTGGGGTTTATTGCTCCGTAAAGGTGCAATAGCTTACCTGGACTCGTTGTTCCGATCCCCACATTGCCGTTAGCCAAAATAGTCATCTTTTCGGTGTTGTTGGTATAGACTGTTATGCGGCCAAGCTCCACTCCTAATCCATAAAAATCATTAACTCCATCCCATAAAGCTAATTTCTTTGGAGTAAGATCTGTCCCTAAAGATAGTTTAACTTGCGGAGCTGTGGTCCCGATGCCAACTTTATCAGTGACAGTAGTCAATCTGACCACCGTGCCATCATCGGTCCAACCACCACCACTCCCAGCGGAGATTGCCTTGATAGCGCTATCCGAAACCGCAGCTCGGTAAGCATACCCAACACTGGTCAGTTGAGCTCTGGGGGAAAGCTCCGGGTCTGTCCCCACCTTGATGCCCAGCCAATAGGTAGTATCGAAGGGCAAATTCAAAGTAGTTAGGCCTCCTAAAATGACGCTGAACAAGCCATTGGTTAATAGCACGGTGGAATGATATTCCCTCCAAAGAGAATCAGTGCCCGACTCAGAGCCATAGATTTTGAAGGTCAAACTATAATTCCCATTGGTCACCGGAGTCTTGCCATCCGACCCGGTCAACATCCCTTGATAATTAATCAGCTTGGGAATCCCAGCCAGACTTAAACTGGCAAAGAAGACCAGGATGATCAAACCGAAAATAAAAATGAATCGGTTCATAGAAAACCTCCTTTAGGTTATGAATTAACTTCCCTGCCTCAGGCGGGCGTTTCGTATGAATGTGCGTATGCACTCATACGAGCATACGCATCTTCACCCACCGTCCATTTCCCGTTGGTGAAGAACACCAATAGGAAGCTAACAATGCTCTTCACCCACCGTTGATCTACCATTGGTGAAACACAGCAACGGGAAGATAGGTTAGGATTCCCGCACTTCGATAGGCTCAGGGTCGCGAGCTGAGACGAACCACCAAGGCGTGTAGATGATAACATCCACCCTGGAGTGAACCTACAACACAGTAATCTTTTTACTGCTTACGAATAGTTACGTCTTTGCCCTTGAGAGTAAGTGGTCGGTCGATTACGAGTTGGTCTGCAGAAAAAGTATTGTCAGAACCAGCCTTGAATATAAGTGTTGCTCCATTCGGCGCCTCTGCGACTGCCTCCTCGATATCACGGTATGGGTCATCAGGGGAACCGTCACCCAGGCTGGCGGCTCCAACGAATTTTACCACATTTTGAGGAGCTATCTGTATGGTGTGGTCCAGGCTAATGGTATAACCACGGGGCACGTTATCGCAGGAATACCAACCATCGTCATCCCCACCCCACCCCATATTCATTCGGAACTGTCTGTTGGGATCCGTTCCTTTGTCATAGCCAAACCC